>NZ_JAVKPH010000020.1:0-72002 GCF_031432425.1 Ruixingdingia sedimenti
GTCAGGAAAGGGCGGTGGGCAAACTTTTCCCGGCCAAAGCTGACGCCCTATTCGGCCAAAGCTGACGCCGCGCTACATCCACCGGCGGCGGTACGGTGCGCCGCACGGGGCACGCGGAAATCGAGGCGCATTATCGCGCGCTTCGGATCGGCACGTTCCGTCACCATGCCACCGGCGTTTCGGTGGACGTCTCGCCCGATGCGAAGGTCGCCGAGATCTCGTCGCTGTTCATCACCAGCTACCGGCATGCACTGAAGGGCGGGCTCTACGAGGTCCGTCTTGGCGCGGATGCCGCCGGCGCGTGGAAGATCGCGCGGCTGCATATCACGTCCTCCTGGGGCTGGCATGTCGCGGATGCGAGCATCGACTACTTCGGATCCTTCGCCCCGATGACCCTGCGGGGCGGCCGGCCGGTGGTATGGGGCAGGACGCTGGCGGATCGCTGAACATTCCCCTCGGCCAGCCCGGCGCTTGCGTGACCCGCTCTTGACGCGGTGGGGCCGTATTGAGAAAACCCTTACACCTTGCAAGCTTCCGTCCCGTGGACAGGGCGGGCCTTGCGAAGCCGACGCCGGGAGAGCAGCAAACATGTCCAGACGTGGCGACGCGAAATCACTCGTTCATGATGTTTCCCGCAAGCTCCGCCAAAGCATCTTCGAGGGCAAGCTGAAGCCGGGGGACCGCCTGCAACCGGGTGTGCTGAGCAAGGAGTTCGGAACCAGCACGACCGTCGTGCGCGAGGCGCTGATCCTTCTGGGCAACGACAGGCTGGTGCGGTCCAGCACGGGGCAGGGCTACTTCATCCCCCGGCTCGATCCGGTGGAACTGCGCGATCTGACCAAGGTCAGGTGCCATACGGAAAGCCTCGCGCTGACCCTTGCGATCGAGCGCGGCACGCTGGAGTGGGAATCGGAACTGACCGCCGCCCACCATCGCCTGACGCGCACCCCGCGCCGCAGCCCGAACGAAAGCCGGCATTCCAACCCGGAATGGTTCAAGGCCCACCGGGATTTCCATGCCAAGCTGATCGAGGCGTGCGGGATCGAGGTCCTGACCGATTTCTGCGATACGCTGGCCGCGGCGACAGAGCTATACCGGCTCTGGTCCGGGCCGATAGCCGCCAGCGCGACCAAGGCGCGCGACGTGGAAAAGGAACATGCCGACATCCTGGAGGCCGTTCTGGCGCGCGACGCGCCGCGGGCGACGGCGCTTCTGGTCGCGCATTACACCACCACGGTGGACAACCTCTTGGCCAGCTGGCCGGTTGCAGTCAAGGATGTGGCTGAATAGGTTCCGGCGTCACATGTCCGCACGGATCGCCCGGGCGACGATTTCCTGCGGCGTCAGGGCCGAAAGCTGCGCCGCGATGGCCGACAGGCGGGGGCCGATGCTGTCGCGCAGGAAATCCGGCGACAGCACCGTATCGGGGCCGCCGCAATTGATGGCATGAAGCATCCTGCCGTCGGCGGACAGGATGGGGGCCGCCACGCCGTTCACGCCGGGAAGCCACTGCCCGATGCTGGTGCAATATCCCCGTTCCGCGATCTCTGCGCGCGCCGCCTCCACCCTGTCGGCCGTTTCCGCGGGGGCGGTGGCCAGCAGTGCGGGCAGGTTCGGCCGCGGCTGTGCGGCCAGCCAGGCGCGCCCGATGATCGAGGTGAAAAGATCGACGGTCGATCCGACGCCCAGATGCAGGGTAACGGGGGCATTGCCGCGGCAGCACTCGATATAGACGATCTCGTCGCCCTCGCGCGTGCCGAGCGCCACGGACACGCCCGACAGGGTGGCGAGTTCCTGCATCAGGGGCCGTGCCCGGTGACGGATCTCCTGCGCGGCAAGATAGGTATATCCCAGCCGCAATACCGCGCCGCCCATGCGATAGCGCCCGCTGTCCGCGACCTGTTGCAGAAATCCAAGATGCGTCAGCGTATGGGTCAGCCGCGAGACGGTGGATTTGGGCAGGCCGGTGCGGGCGACGAACTCGTGATTGCTGAGATCGGTTTCGTTGGGCTGAAAGCATTGCAGGATGTCCAGCCCGCGGGCAAGGGCGGTGACGAACTGCCGATCCAGCTGCGGTTCCGTCTCGGATATGCTGCTGTCCTGTTCGGTCATCATCCCCGCCCCGCTGTGCCCCGGCCCCCCTCCTTAGCCCGTCGCGGCCGGACAGGCAATTTCCGCAAGGGGGGCGGCTCAGGCGACGGGGGCGCTGCGGAGCATCGCATATCCCGGCCAGACCCGCCCCGCTGCCCGCCAGTAGGACCGGGGGTAGACGGCTTCGTCGCCGAGTGCCTGTGCCGCGTGGAGCCCCCAACGCGGATCGTCCAGCGCCGCCCGGCCGATGGCGACAAGATCCGCCTTGCCTTCGGCGAGGATGTCCTCGGCCTGATGCGGCGTCAGCACCATGCCGACCGCCATGGTGGCGATCCCGGCCGTCGCGCGCACCTCTTGCGCCAGAGGGGCCTGATAGCCCGGCACGATCGGCGGTAGTTTCTGGCCGCGGGCGTTTCCGCCGCTGGACAATGCCACATAATCGAATCCCTCTTCTTTCAGGCGCGCCGCGACCTGCGCCGTTTCGGCGATGGTGATCCCGCCCTCCAGCCAGTCGGTGCCGTTCAGGCGCATCCCGAGCGCCTTTTGCGCCGGCCACGCCTTGCGCACCGCCCGGGCGATTTCCACCGCAAGCCGCATCCGGTTTTCCAGCGGCCCGCCATAGGCGTCGGTGCGCCGGTTCGCCAGCGGCGACAGGAAGGAACTGATCAGATAGCCATGCGCCCCGTGCAGTTCGATCAGGTCGTATCCGGCGCGGTCGGCGCGGTCGGCGCGGCGGGCGGCCTCGGCAAAGCCCTTGATCACCTCCCGAAGATCGTCCTGCGTCGCGACCCGGGGCAGGGGCCAGCTGTCGCCATGCTTTGCCGCCGAAGGGCCGAGCGGGTGCCACCCGCCCTTTTCCGGGGGAACATAGACATAGGAATCGAACGGCTCGCACGAGGCTTTGCGGCCGGCATGGGCAAGCTGGATCCCGAAACGCGCAGACGAAAAGCTGCGGATCCCCGCCAGCATGTCGGTCAGGGCGGCTTCCTGCGCGTCGGTGTAGATCCCCAGGCAGTTGGGGCTGATCCTGCCGATGGCGTCGACGCCCGTCGCCTCCTGGATGATCAGATCGGCGCCCGAAATGGCAAGCGCACCGTAATGCATGTGGTGCCACGGCGCCGGCAGGCCATCGGAAGCCGCCATGTACTGGCACATGGGCGGAATGACCACGCGGTTGCGCAGTTCGAGGTTCCCCAGGGTGATCGGGCTGAAAAGCCGGCTCATCGCGCACTCCTCGTTTCGGGTTGCGGGCAGATCAAAAGACAAGGCCGCCCCGACGGGGACCCGCCGGGGTGGCTGGTGCGGGCCGTGTCGGGCGGGGCTATTGCCCGCCGATCGGCGTTGAAAGGCGGCCGATCTTTTCGATCTCGATCTCGACGACCTGCCCCTGCTGTAGAAAGACCGGCGGGTTGCGCGCCGCGCCGACGCCGGCGGGCGTGCCGGTGGCGATCACATCGCCCGGCTGCAAGGTCATCGTTTCGCTCGCGAAGGCGCCGATCTGGCCAATGCGGAACAGCATCTCGCCGGTCCGTTCGGATTGCATGACCACGCCATCGACCCGCGTTTCCAGCCGCAGGGCATAGGGATCGGGAATTTCGTCACGGGTCACGATGGCGGGGCCGAAGGGGGCCGACTTGTCCGCGTTCTTGCCGACGCACCACTGGACCGAGGCGCGCTGATGCTTGCGCGCCGACAGGTCGTTGAGGATCGTATAGCCCAGAACCGCGTCCTCGACCTCTTCCGGGGTGGCGTTCTTCAGCGGGCGGCCGATCACCGCGGCCAGCTCTCCTTCCCAGTCGAGGCCGGGTTCGCCCGTGGGGATCGGCACCTCGGTGCAGCCGGTCACGAGCGTGGTGCGCCAGCGCGCGAAAATATCGGGCGCCGTGGGCCGCTGCCGCTTCGATTCGGCGATATGGTTGACGTAGTTCAGCCCGGCGCACAGCACCTTGGCCGTCAGCGGGATCGGTACCACCAGCGCGCAGCCGCGCACGGCGGCGGCCGGGGATGCCTTCGCCCGCGCCAGGTTCCCTTCGACATCCGCGAAGAAGGCGTCCACCTCGGCGACAGGCGCAGGGCCGTCCGGAGTTTCCACGGCCACCCAAGGCCTGGAGTTCAGTTCGATGCCGACGAGTCTCATGGGGCTGGTTCCTGTTCGATGAAAATTTATCGTTAATTTATATATATGTAAATTTAATGTCAATAAAACGAGTAAGTATATTTTTAACGATAAAATGGCAATCCTGCTACCGTTGAGCCCGCCCCGCCTGCGCCGGGCGGGCTGTCTGCGCCGTAGAGGCAGGGAATCAGGCGTTGGCCAGCCCGAGGATGCGGCGCGCTTCGGCGGCGGTGGCGACAGGCTGGTTCAACGCCTCGCAGATATGCACCGCCCGCTCGACCAGGCTGGCATTGTCGGGGGCCAGGACGCCCTTCGAAAGATACAGGTTGTCCTCCAGCCCGACCCGGATATGGCCACCCATCGCCACCGTGGCGGCGGCGATGGGAAATTCTCGCCGGCTGATGCCGAACGCCGCCCAGTGGGCATCCGCCGGAAGCTGGCCGCGCAGGGCGACAAGCGCCTCCACCGTCGCCGGCGCGCCATAGGGGATGCCAAGGCACAGTTGGAACATCGGCGGGCTGTCGATCAGCCCTTCGCGCATCAGTTGTTTGGCCAGTTCGATATGGCCGAGATCGAAGACCTCGATTTCCGGCCTGATCCCGGCGGCGCGGATTTCCGCCGCCATCACCCGCAGATGCGGCGGGGTGTTGATGAAGGGCGAGTCGCCGAAATTCAGCGTGGCGGTATCCAGCGTGCAGATCTCGGGCCGCAGTTCCAGCACATGTTCGATCCGGCGCTGCGGCAGGGACAGCGAGGATCCCGGGGCGGGGCGCAGCGGATCGTCCTCTGACGGGATGAAGCGCCCGCCCGCCCCGGTGGTCAGGTTGAGAATGACTTCCACGCCGGAATCCCGGATGCGCGCGACCACCTCGCGGTAATAGGCGGGTTCCATGCTGGCGAGGCCGGTCGCGGGCTCGCGCACGTGGATATGCACGATGGCCGCACCGGCCCGGGCCGCGCCGAGCGCCGAGGTGGCGATCTGTTCGGGTGTCACCGGCACAGCGGGGTTCGAACGTACCGAGTCGAATGCGCCGGTGACGGCGCATGTGATGATCGTCTTTGCCTGCATGGGCTGTCCTTCCGCGTCGAATGTTGGGGAGTGCTGCGGGTGCAGCGTATCGCAGGCGTAGTTGTTCTGCAATGCGGTTCAGCGTTCTGCATATTTCACCTCGCCGAGGTGCATCGACCGCCCAGTTTTCCTTGTATTATCGTGTATTTACTTCATTATCGATTGAAACGGAGGCCGAAACATGACAGGTTCGGCTTGAAACGGTCGCCCCTGTCGTGGGTGCCCGTGATCGCATCGGGGACGGAGGCATGCATGCGTGATGGCGGCGAGACCGGGCGCGAGCTTCGCACCATTCAGGTGTTCGAGGCGCTGCGTTTCGACCTGCTGGAAAGCCGCATCCGGCCGGGAGAGCGGCTGAAGCTCGTGGAACTGGCCGAGCGGTTCGGCATCAGCCAGACCGTCGTGCGCGAAGCCCTGACCCGCCTGTGCGAACAGGGCCTCGTCATCTCGAACCCCAAGCGGGGCTTCACGGCGGCGCCGCTTTCGGTGGACGATCTCGTCGATCTCACCAATGTGCGGCTCCGGCTGGAAACGATGGCCTTCGCCGACAGCATCCGCAACGGCGATCTGACCTGGGAAACCAACATGGTCGCGGCCCATCACGCGCTCGAACGCACGCCCTTCGTGACCGAGGCGCCGCAACATGCCGCGACATGGCGGCAGGCGCATCGCGCCTTCCATCAGGCGCTCTGCGCCGGCAGCGGCAGCCCGCGGCTGGAAAAGGTGGTGTCCCAGTTGCGTGACAGCGCCGAGCTTTATCGCATCTGGTCGCGCTCTCTGGGGGGCGAAAGGGCGCGCGATGTCGCGGGCGAGCACCGGGACCTGCTCGATGCCGCGCTCGACCGCGATGTCGAAAGGGCCACGCGGCTGCTGACCGAACATATCAGCCGCACGACCGAGGTGTTGCTGGCGGTCGCCGAAACGATCGGCCAGGGCGACTAGCGGCCTCGTTCTCTGCATCCTCCGGGCGGGTGTCGTCCCGAAACCGTGGCTGCGGCCCCGGTGCGGCAAGAGGCTTGACCTTGCCGAAAGAATCGATTTACAAGATTATAAAAGAAAATCACTATTATTATCGTGAAAACATTGCGGGTGGCGCGCCTGCGAAAGAGGAGGATGGAATGGCCGACATCGTTACGAACAAGCGCAACTGCCTGGTTGGACCGCGCGCGGGACTGTCGCGCAAGGATTTCCACGCCCACTGGTCCGGCCAGCACGCGAAATTCGCGCGCGAACTGCCCGGCCTGATCTGGTACGTGCAAAACCACTACCTGCGCACGCTGTGGCGCACCCCCGGCTTCGAAGAGCATTCCGAAGGGCTTGCAGAATTGGCCTATGCCGATGGGGCGGCCATCGTCGGCAATATCCAGAACTGGTCCGGCCTCGGTGAGCTTCTGGAGGACGAGGCGCGCTTTCTGGGCATGTGGACGGGGTGCTGGACCAACCTGCCGGCCGACGCGGCCAGCCCTGCGCAGCGCCGCATCCTGATCCAGCTGATCCGCCCCGAGGCGGTGCCGCCCGCGGAATTTTCCGCCCGCGTGGCGGCGGCGGCGGCCGCCATCCGCAATGTCCTGCCGTGCAGCACCGAAGAGACGCTGAACAAACTGGTGCGCGAACGGCCGGTCCTCGAATGCCACACATGGCCGGACTGGTTCATTTTCGTGGAATTGCCTGTCGCGGGCGATTTCGCGGCCCTGTTGTCGCCGGAAGGCCCGGTTCTGCGCCATGTGAACGGGCTGACCGACCGCGGCGTGGCCTATCTGGTCTATGCCGAGGCCAAGCGCCTGCCGGTCGATCTGGCTGCCGCCGGCTGAACCCGTCCCTTGGTGGGTGCCGACAACGGGCAAGATCATGAACCGTTTCCACGGAAAGACCGTCCTGATCAGCGGGGGCGCGCGCGGGCAGGGGGCCGCCGAGGCCCGGATGCTGGTGGCCGAGGGCGCCCGGGTCATCATCGGCGATATCCTCGACGATCAGGGCGGCGCGCTGGCGGCTGAACTTGGCGCCGCCGCGCGCTACATCCATCTGGATGTCACCAGCGAAGCGGACTGGGACGCCGCGGCCCGTCTGGCGGAGGAAACCGGCGGCCTGCACGGTTTTGTCAACAATGCCGGTATCCTCGTGCCGGGGACCATCCTCGGCACCAGCCTCGAGAGCTGGGACCGCGTGATACGGATCAACCAGACCGGCTGCTTTCTGGGGATGCGGGCGGTGGCCCCGGTGATGGCGCGGACGGGGGGCGGTTCCATCGTCAACATCTCGTCCGATGCGGGCCTGCGGGGAACGCCGGGCGGCTTTGCCTATGGGGCAACGAAATGGGCGCTGCGCGGGATGACCAAATCGGCTGCGCTGGATTTCGTCGGCCGCAATATCCGCGTCAACTCGATCCACCCCGGGCCGGTCGATACCGAACTGTTGCAGACCCGCACCGCCGAACAGAATGCACTGTCGCTGGCGATGGTTCCGATGGGGCGCTTGGGAACGGTGGACGAGGTGGCGCGGCTGGTGCTGTTCGTGCTGTCGGACGATTGCCCCTTCATGACCGGCGCCGAAATCGCGGCGGACGGTGGTATCTCGCTTTGAGCCTGCGACGCAGGCACCGCTATGGCGCAAGGAGCCGTTCATGATCGACCTCTACTGTGCCGGGACGCCGAATGTCCTCAAGATAGAGATCATGCTGGAAGAGACCGGATTGCCCTACCGGCTGTTGCCGCTGAACGTGTGGAAGGGAGAGCAGTTCGCACCGGCATTCCTCGGGATCAACCCGAACGGCAAGGTGCCGGCGATCGTCGACCACGACGCGGAGGAAGGCCCCTACGGCGTCATGGAATCCGCGGCCATCCTGATCTACCTCGCGGAAAAGACCGGCAGGTTTCTTCCTGCCGCAGGGCGCAATCGCCATGACGTGCTGCAATGGCTGGCCTTCCAGGCGGCGAACCAGGGGCCGGCGGGCGGGCAGTTCGTCCACTTCCAGCGTTACGCCGGTCCGGGGCACGACTATTCGCTGAACCGCTACCGGACGGAACTGCACCGGGTCTACGGCGTGATGGAGCGGCGGTTGTCTGCGGTTTCCCATCTTGCCGGGCCGGAGTATTCGATCGCGGACATGGCGGCGCTTCCCTGGCTCGTCAGCCTGTCGAACATGTTCCGCGACAGCGTGCCGTTCGTGGACATCGACTCGGCGCTGCATCCCGCGCTTTCGGCCTGGGCCGCCCGCTGCCTGCAAAGACCTGCCGTGCAGAGGGCGTTGAAAGCGCATGCGACGATCAGGTCCGGCCTGCCGGAGGCCACCGACGACGACAAGGACCGTTTCTTCGGCCGTGGACGTTACGCACACCGGATGGCGTGACCCGATGCGCCGGGCGGCCGCCTTGATCGCGGCGCGCCTGTTGCCTTGGACGCCGGCGGGGCGGTCTGCTAAGGGGCGGGACCGCAGTCCTTCACCGGCGAAACATCGCCATCCGCAGACAGGGGCCCATCATGCTCGGGAAAATGCTGAACATCGAGGACGAACGTGAAATCCAGTTCCTGCTGGCGCACTATGTCCATTACCTCGACGCCGCCGACGGCCCGCGTTGGGCGGCGCTGTTCACGCAGGACGGGCGCTGGATCCGCCGGAACGCCGCGCCGGTCGAGCAGGGCGGCTCGGGCATTGCCGCCGGCGTGCGGCAGGGGCGGGCGGAATTGGCCGCGCTGGCCGAATTCTCGGTCCAGAACTTCAAGGGGCTGTGTCGGCACCAGATGACCGATGTCGTCCTTTGGCAGGGCGCGGATGCCGGGACGGCAGAGGGCAAATGCCGGATGATCATCAGCGATTTCCGCCACGGACCCGGGCGCGTGGCCATGGCGGGCAGCTATGACCTGTCCTTCACCCGCACCCCCGAGGGGTGGCGGATCGCCGCGTTGTCGGCCGATTTTCTGCCGCGATAGGCGCCGCTTCGCGCGGGGGCGGCCCGGCGGGCGGCGCCGTGCGGCTAGATCGAATGCGACAGTTCGTTCTGGACATGTCGCATTTCCGGCAGGAAGCGGGAGGCCAGATCGGAAACGCTGGCCTGCGCTGCCGCCACGCCCACGTTCAGCGCGGCGACCACCCGTCCCCGCGCATTCGCCAGCGGAATGGCGATGGAACGCAGGCCGATCTCGACCTCCTGGTCGATGACGGCATGGCCTTGCGCGCGCACCCGCGCCAGTTCCGCCATGATCGCCGCCGGGTCGGTCAGCGTCAGGGCCGTGCGGGCGGGCAGCGGGCCGGGGCCCAGCACCGCGCTGGCCTGCGCCTCGGGCAGGGCCGCCAGCAGGACCCGGCCCATGCTGGTGCAATAGGCGGGCAGGCGCGAGCCCGGCATCAGGCCGATGGACATCACCCTGCGCTGCGCCGCGCGCGCCACATAGACGATTTCCGCCCCGTCGAGGATGGACACTGAACTGCTCTGCCCGATCCGGTCGGACAGGCCGTCCAGCAGCGGCTGCACGATCTGCGGCAGCGGCATGGTGGCCAGGCAGGCCGTGCCGAGCCGCAGCACCCGGGGAGTAAGCGTGAAGAACTTGCCATCCCAGTCGGCATAGCCGTGATGCGCCAGCGTCAGCAGGCAGCGCCGGGCCGTGGCGCGGTCGAGGCCCGAGGCGAGCGCCACCTCGGCGATAGACTGGCGCGGGCGATCGGCGTTGAAGGTTTCGATGACCGCCAGCCCCTTGGCCAGTCCGCCCATGATGTCGCGTTCCCCGATCATCTGCCACCCTTTCGTGCGATATGTCAACAAATGACGCATATCGCACAAATCGGATGGACGCAAAGCCGACCCGCCCGCTATCTCTGGCACCCGACCGGGGACTCGCCCGGGTGGAGGTTCATGAGATGGACAAGACGCTTCCCGACCTCGCCACTGCGGTGGCGGGGACCGACGACGGCATGACCGTGATGATCGGCGGCTTCGGCGGTGCCGGTGCACCGATCGAACTGATCCACGCGCTGATCGACCGCTTTGTCGCCACCGGCCATCCCCGGGACCTGACGGTGGTGAACAACAACGCGGGCAACGGCCATGTCGGCCTTGCCGCGCTGATCGAGGCGGGAATGGTGCGGAAACTGATCTGCTCTTTCCCGCGTTCGGCCGATCCGGTGGTGTTCACGCAACTCTATCTGGCGGGCGGGATCGAACTGGAACTGGTGCCGCAGGGCACGCTGGCCGAACGCATCCGCGCCGGCGGGGCGGGCATCCCGGCCTTCTACACGCCGACGGGCTACGGCACCGATCTGGCGCAGGGCAAACCGGTGGAGGTCTTCGACGGCAGGCCCTATATCCGCGAACGCTGGCTCCGGGCCGATGTCGCGCTGGTCAAGGCGCATCTGGGCGACAGGCTGGGAAACCTGACCTACCGGATGGCCGCGCGCAACTTCAACCCGCTGATGTGCATGGCGGCGGCGCGGACCATCGCGCAGGTCGGCCGGATCGTCGCCCCCGGCGGGATCGACCCCGAGGCGGTCGTCACCCCCGGCATTTTCGTGCAGGGCGTTGTCGAGGTGGCGAACCCGCAGCAGGAAGAGGACCTCAACCGCGCAGGCGCGACCTACCCGGAGACCGCGGCATGAAACTTTCCCCCACGCAGATCGCCTGGCGCGCGGCGCAGGACATCGCGGATGGCGCCTATGTCAACCTCGGCATCGGCTTTCCCGAACTGGTGGCGAAGTTCCAGCCGCCGGGCCGGCAGGCGATCTTCCATACCGAGAACGGCATCCTCGGCTTCGGCGAGGCCCCGGCGCCGGGGCAGGAGGACTGGGATCTGATCAACGCGGGGAAGAAGGCGGTGACGATCAGGCCCGGCACGGCCTTTTTCCACCATGCCGACAGCTTTGCCATGGTGCGCGGCGGGCATCTGGATGTGGCGATCCTCGGCGCTTATGAGGTGGCGGAAACCGGCGATCTGGCGAACTGGTCCACCGGGCCGAAAGGTGTGCCCGCCGTGGGCGGGGCGATGGATCTGGTCCATGGGGCGAAACGCGTCGCCGTGATCACCGATCACACCACGAAAGAGGGCCGGCCAAAGCTCGTCCGCCGCTGCACCCTGCCGCTGACCGGGGTCGGCTGCGTGACGCGGGTCTATACCAGCCTTGCCGTGATCGACATCGTGGGTGGGCGTTTCGTCCTGCGCGAAAAGCTGGCGTCGGTCGGCCTCGGTGAACTGCAATCGCTGACCGGGGCGGAACTGCATCTGCAAGGCCCGGTGGCCGACCTGATTATGGCAGAGGTCTGACATGCCCGAGGTGTTCATCTGCGATTACATCCGCACCCCCATCGGCCGCTACGGCGGTGCGCTGTCGTCGGTGCGGGCCGACGATCTGGGGGCGGTGCCCCTGCGGGCACTGGTCGCGCGAAACCCCGGCGTCGACTGGGAGGCGGTGGCCGACGTGATCTACGGCTGCGCCAACCAGGCGGGCGAGGACAACCGCAATGTCGCGCGCATGTGCGCGCTGCTGGCCGGGCTGCCGGTCGCGGTGACGGGCACGACGATCAACCGGCTTTGCGGCTCGGGGATGGATGCGGTGCTGGCCGCGGCGCGCCAGATCGCGGCGGGCGAGGCGGGGCTGATGATCGCGGGAGGCGTCGAAAGCATGTCCCGCGCGCCCTTCGTGATGCCCAAGGCGGATGCCGCCTTCAGCCGCCATGCCGGGATATACGACACCACCATCGGCTGGCGTTTCGTCAACCCCTTGATGCACAAGGCCTACGGCACCGATTCCATGCCGCAGACGGGGCAGAACGTGGCCGACGACTACGGCATCGACCGCGCGGCGCAGGACGCCATGGCGCTGGCCAGCCAGGCCAAGGCCGCGGCGGCGCAGGCCAGTGGGCGGCTGGCGCTGGAAATCGCCCCGGTGGCGATCCCGCAGAAGAACGGCGAGCCGCTGATGGTGGACCGCGACGAACACCCCCGCGCCACCACGGCAGAGACCTTGGCGAACCTGAGGCCGCTGTTCCCGGACGGTTAGGTCACGGCGGGCAATGCCAGCGGTGTGAACGACGGGGCGGCGGCGCTGATCCTCGCCAACGCCGAAACGGCGGCGAAATACGGGCTGACCCCGATCGCGCGGGTGCTGGGCGGGGCGACGGCAGGCGTGCCGCCGCGCATCATGGGGATCGGGCCGGCGCCGGCCAGCCGGAAACTGCTGGACCGGTTGGGCCTGACCATCGCCGATGTCGATGTGATCGAGCTGAACGAGGCGTTCGCCGCGCAAGGCATCGCCACGCTGCGCCAACTGGGGCTGGCCGATGACGATGCGCGCGTGAACCCCAACGGCGGCGCCATCGCGCTCGGCCATCCTCTGGGCATGTCCGGCGCCCGCATCACCGGCACCGCCGCGCTGCAATTGCGCGAAACCGGCCGCCGCCGCGCGCTGGCCACGATGTGCATCGGGGTCGGACAGGGCATCGCCATCGCGATGGAGCGTGTCTGATCCAAGGGGCGCGCCAGTCCCCGGTGCCTTGGCCTTTTGTCCCCGCGCCTGCCGAACGTCGTCGATGCGGCCGTGGCGCGCGGCGCTGGTGTGGAAGGCCGGGCATCGCCGCGCCGGTGCAAGAGCCGATGGCGAAGGCGGCATGGCCGTTCAGGGCGGCGCCCGGGGGCTCGGCCTGGCCCAGGAGGCGATGCCGCGGATCGCATCCGCGCTGAACCGGAGCCTTGCGGTCTGGATGGCGGCGGCCTAGAGCCTGTACTGGACCGGAATACGACGCCCGCCGGCGTGGGGCATTCGGGGCGGGATGTCGGGCATACGGACGGTGCGGCCTTCGGGGCCTGCCGTCATGACAGAAGGGTGCAGCGGGATGGGTGCCGCGAAGGACCGCACGGATGACAGTCTGATCGCGCTGCGGCGTATCCTGCGGGCGACCGAATTGTTCGAACGGCGGCTGGCGGCGGCGGGCGGGCTGACACCGGCGCAGTTGCGCGTGCTGCAAGTGCTGGCGCCCTGCGCCGACACCGGCATGACCCCCACCGCCATGGCCGACCGGATGGGCATCAGCCAGGCCACCGTATCCGTCCTGGTCGACCGGCTGGTCGCCCGCGCGCTGGTCGGGCGGCATCGGTCGCAGACCGACCGGCGCCAGACCCATATCGTGATCACCGAGGCCGGGCGCGCCGCCATCGGCGCCGCGCCGGATGCCTTGCAGCAGCGGTTCGTCGCCTCGTTCGAGCGGTTGCAGGACTGGGAACAGGCGATGCTGGTGGCGTCGCTCGAACGGGTCGCGGCCATGCTGGATGCGCGCGATCTGGATGCGTCGCCCATGCTGACCATCGGCGACATCGCCCGCGACTGACCGCCCCCCCGATTTCCTGTTCGGCATCGGTTGGCCGACGCCCCCGGCACCGCCGGGGCGGGCGGTGCCTGTCCCGGAATGTGATTTGATTCTGCTAAGTATGTGGTGGGGATTTCCGCCTGCTGTCGGTGGGGGCGAGCGCTGAAATACAGAATAATCCTTTTATAGTCATATATTTAAGGTTGGATCTTCGCGGGCTTTGGGTCGTTCGGGTTGACACGTTAATTAGTTTGGCTAACTAATAGCCCCACGGAATCTGGAGAATACCCATGCATCTTGCAGCAGTCAGCGCGCCCGGCCGCTTGGCCGGGCCCCGCCCTGCCATTTCCATCCGCCTCCCCCGCCGCGAGGACGGCGCGCGCGTCTGGGAGCTTGTCGCCGAAAGCGGCGGGCTCGATGCGAACTCGCTCTATTGCAACCTGCTGCAATGCAGCCACTTCGCCGAAACCTGCGCCATCGCCGAGGCGGGGGGCGACATCATCGGCTGGGTCTCGGGCTATATCCCGCCCGGCGCACCCGATACCTATTTCGTCTGGCAGGTCTGCACCGCCGAAAGCGCGCGGGGGCAGGGGCTGGCGCGGCGGCTGATCGCCTCGGTTCTGGCGCGGCCCTGCTGTGCGGGCGTGACGCGGCTGCAATCCACCATCACGGCCGCGAACACGGCCTCCTGGGCGCTGTTCGGGGGGGTGGCCGCGGCGCTTGGCGCCCCGATGACCCACGCGCCCCATTTCACCCGCGAGGCCCATTTCGCGGGCCGCCACGATACCGAGCATCTGGTCAGCATCGGCCCCTTCGCGCGCCGCGCCGCCTGACCGATCGCCGTACATCAAGGAGACGAGGCACATGACTGCCACCACCACGGTCTTCGACCGTATCGAAAGCCGGGTCCGGTCCTATTCCCGCAGCTTTCCCGCCCTTTTCGACAAGGCCCGGAACGCCACCCTCTATGGTGCCGACGGGCGGGAATACATCGACTTTCTCGCCGGCTGTTCGTCGCTGAACTATGGCCACAACGACCCCGACATGCAGGCCGCGCTGGTGGACTACATCCGCGCCGACGGCATCGCCCACGGGCTCGACATGTTCACGGGGGCCAAGCAGGATTTCCTGACCGCCTATGAACGGATCATCCTGAAACCCCGCGGCATGGACTACCGGCTGATGTTCACCGGCCCGACCGGCACCAACGCGGTCGAGGCGGCGCTGAAGCTGGCCCGCAAGGCCACCGGGCGCACGACCGTCATCGCCTTCACCAACGGCTTTCACGGCATGAGCCTCGGCGCGCTGGCCGCGACGGGGAACGCGGGCAAGCGCGAGGGCGCGGGCGTCGATCTGCCGGGTGTCCACCGCGCGCCCTTCGAGGGCTATTTCGGCCCCGGCGTCGATACCGCCGACATGCTGGAACAGATGCTCGACGATCCTTCGGGCGGGATCGGCGCGCCGGCCGCGATCCTGGTGGAGCCGGTGCAGGGCGAGGGGGGCCTTCACGCCGCCTCGGCCCCCTGGATGCAGAAGATCGAGCGTATCGCCCGCCGCCATGGCGCGCTGTTCATCGTCGACGACATCCAGGCCGGTTGCGGGCGGGTGGGGACGTTCTTTTCCTTCGAGGGCCTCGGGGTTTCGCCCGACATCGTGACGCAGGCGAAATCGCTGTCGGGAATGGGGCTGCCCTTCGCGCTGACGCTGTTCAAGCCGGAATACGACATCTGGAAACCGGGCGAACACAACGGCACCTTCCGGGGCAACAACCATGCCTTCGTCACCGCCCGCGTGGCGCTGGAAAAGTTCTGGCACGACGACAGTTTCGCGGCGTCGGTGCGCGCCAGGGGCGAAGGTCTGCGCACCCGCCTTGCCGCCATCGCCGACCGCCACGGCATGTCGCTGCGCGGCAGGGGCATGATGCAGGGCATCGACACCGGCGACGGCGCCACCGCCGCCCGCATCTGCGCGCTGTGTTTCGAGAACGGGCTGATCATCGAAACCTCGGGCGGGCATGACGAGGTGGTCAAGATCCTCTGCCCGCTGACCATCGAGGACAGGCTGCTGAACCGCGGCCTCGACATCCTCGACGCCGCCTTTGCCGAGGTGCTGGGCTCTGCCGCCGCGCGCACCGCCGCCGAATAACGAAAGGACAGGATATGATCGTTCGGGATCTGCATGAGGCCCGCAAGGGCGAACGTCTGGTCAAGGCCGATGGCTGGGATTCGACCCGCCTGCTGCTGGCGGGCGACGGGATGGGCTTTTCCTTCCACATCACCCGCATCCATGCGGGCACCAGCCATGTCTTTCACTACAAGCACCATTTCGAAAGCGTCTATTGCATGGCCGGCGAGGGCGAGATCGAGGATCTGGCCACCGGGCAGGTCCACCAGATCCGCCCCGGCGTGGTCTATGCGCTGAACGAAAACGACCGGCACCGCCTGACCGCGCGGTCGGAACTGGTCATGGCCTGCTGCTTCAACCCGCCGGTGACGGGGGCCGAGGTCCACCGCGAGGATGGATCCTACGCCCCCGCCGCCGAACTGGCCCCCGCCGACTGAAGGAGGTGACGATGACACGCGCTGCCGTTCATACCCGCGCCGACGACTACCCGACCCGCGCTGCCAGCGAAAGCTGGCTGGACCGCAGGGATCCCGTCTGCTGGGGCAAATGGACGCCCGAGGCGCCGCTGACCCGCGCGCAGGCCGACGAATTCGACCGCAAGGGCTTTCTGGTCCTGCACGACCTGTTTTCCGCCGCCGAGATCGCCCGGCTGCAAGAGGAATCGCGCCGCCTGCGGTCGGGCGAGGCCGATCTTCACGCCGACAACGTGGTGACGGAACCGGGGTCCGATGACGTGCGCACCGTCTTTCGGCTGGAGGAGGAAAGCGCCCTCTTCAACCGCCTTGCCTGTGATGCCCGCGTCGCGGGCAAGGTGCGCTTCCTGCTGGACGACGATCTTTACCTTCACCAGAGCCGCCTGAACTACAAGCCCGGCTTCACCGGCAAGGAATTCTACTGGCATTCGGATTTCGAGACATGGCACGCCGAGGACGGCATGCCCCGGATGCGCGCGATTTCCGCCTCGGTCCTGCTGACGGACAACGACGCGCTGAACGGGCCGCTGATGCTGATCCCCGGGTCGCAGAACCACTACATTTCCTGCGCGGGGGCGACGCCCGAGGACAACCACAAATCCTCGCTGAAAAAGCAGGAAATCGGGGTGCCCAGTCCCGATGCGCTGACCGGACTGGCGCGGAAGTTCGGCATCGAATATGCGGCGGGCAAGGCCGGGACGGTGATCCTGTTCGACTGCAACACCATGCATGGGTCGAACGGGAACATCACGCCGTTTTCGCGCTCGAACGCGTTCTTCGTCTATAACGCCTGGTCGAACCGCTGCGGCGCGCCTTTCGCGGCGGTAAAACCGCGCCCGGCCTTTCTTGCCGCGCGCGACCCGAAGGCGCCGATCGGGATCGTTTCGGGCCGCATCGCGTGATCCTGGCCCGGGCCGCCGGCGGGACGGATGTCCCGGTGCGGGTCGGGCTGCGGCCGTACAAATATGCTTGACAGGTCAATCTTTCGGGCGAAGCTCGATCCGGGGGAAGAACCCTGTCAGGAGGATTGCATGGAAGACACTCAGATCGGCTGGATCGCCGCCATCATCATTGGCGGCCTTGCAGGCTGGGCCGCGTCCAGTCTGATGAAAAGCGATACCGGAATCCTGCTCAACGTCATCCTCGGCATCGTCGGCGCGGCGGTGGCGAGCTTTCTGTTCGGCCTTCTGGGCGTCAGCTTCGGCGGCTGGGTCGGCTATCTCGTGGCGGGGATCGTCGGGGCCTGCATCCTGATCTGGGGCGCGCGCGCGATCCGCAGCTAGCGCGCGCGGCCGGCTCCGGGGGCCCGGCCGTCACAGCGGCCGGGTCGCCCTGTCCAGCCAGGCGCGCGCATGCGGCGACACCATCGGCCCGATCCGCGCCGCGACCTGCGCGTGATAGGCATCGAGCCATCCGCGCTCATCCGCCGACAGCCGTTCGGACAGGATCAGCCGCCGGTCGATGGGGGCGAAGGTCAGCGTCTCGAACGCCAGCATGGCGCGGGCATCGGCGCCGGGCAGGGCGGGAGCCTCCGTCACCACGATCAGGTTCTCGATGCGGATGCCGAAGGCGCCCTCGCGGTAATAGCCGGGCTCGTTCGACAGGATCATGCCGGGGTCCAGCGGCACCTCGGATATGCGCGACAGCCGCTGCGGCCCCTCGTGCACCGACAGGAAGGCCCCCACGCCATGGCCGGTGCCGTGGTCGTAATCCTGCCCCGCCAGCCACAGCGGATAGCGCGCCAGCGCATCCAGATCGCGCCCCGCCAGCCCCTTGGGCCAGCGCAGGCGGGATATGGCGATCATCCCCTGCAACACGCGGGTGAAGGCTTCGCATGCCTCTGCGGGCGGCTCGCCCACGGCGACGGTGCGGGTGATGTCGGTGGTGCCGTCGCGGTACTGGCCGCCGGAATCGACCAGCAGCAATTCGCCCGCCGCCAAGGGCCGGTTGGTGTCCTCGGTCACGCGGTAATGGACGATGGCGCCGTTCGGGCCCGCGCCGCAGATCGTCTCGAAGCTGAGGTCGTGCAGCTGGTTCGTGGCGCGGCGGAACCCTTCGAGCCCCCGCACCACGTCGATCTCCGTTACCTTCGCCCCGGCGCAGACCGCCTGCGCCTGGGTGTCGAGCCAGCAGAGGAATTCCACCACCGCCGCGCCGTCGCGCAGATGGGCGGTGCGGGTGGCGGCGATTTCGGCCGGGTTCTTGCGCGCCTTGGGCAGGCGGCAGGGATCGTCGCCCCAGACCCGCGCGACCTCTGCCGCGTCGAGTTCCTGCACCACGGCAAGCGGCGCGCTGGTCCGGTCCACCCGCACCGGGCCGGTCAGCGTGTGCAGCGCGGGCACGAAGGCCGCGGGCGGGCGCAGGGTGACGTGATCGCCCAGATGGGCGCGGGTTTCCGGGCCGAACTTGGCCGGTTCGGCAAAGACGCTGACGCGGGCGTCGTCGTGCAGGATGGCGAAGCCCTGCACCACCGGATTGCGCGGCACATCCGCGCCGCGGATGTTCAAAAGCCAGCAGAGCGAATCCGGCAGCGTGATCACCGCCGCGCGCTGGCCCGCGGCGCGCAGGGCCTCGGCCAGCCGGGCGCGCTTGGCGGCGGCGGATTCGCCCGCCAGATCCTCGGGGTGGGGGACGGCCGCGCCGCAGGGGGGCGGGGGCTGGTCGGGCCAGACCGCGTCGATGGGGTTGGCGACGGGGCGCAGGGTGACGGGATGGCCGGCCAGTTGCGCCTCGATCTTCTCGATTTCTTCCGCCGTGTGCAGCCAGGGGTCGAAGCCGACCACGCCGTCCGCCAGATGGTCGCGCAGCCAGTCGCCGGGGCGGGTTTCGGGCCAGTTGACGGGGGTGAAGCAATCGGCCACCTGCGCGCGCACCTGCAGCCGGTAGCGGCCGTCGATGAACACCCCGGCGGTATCCGGCAGCACGATGCAGAACCCCGCCGATCCGGTGAAGCCCGTCAGCCAGGCCAGCCGTTCATCCCGCGCCGCGACATATTCGCCCTGATGCGCATCGGCGCGGGGCACGATGAAGCCCGCCAGCCCCTGCACCGCAAGCGCCGCGCGCAGGGCGGCAAGGCGCGGGGGCCCCTGGTCGGGCGTGGTCGTGGCGGTGAAGGTCTGCAACATGGCGGGCCCCTGTCGGTATGGCAATCGGCGCAGGGTCGCATCGCCGTGCGCCGGGTGCAATGGGGACCCGGCCTTCCACGCCCCCGCTCTGGCTGGCGAAGGCGCGTGCCTTCGCCACGTCCTGCGGGTTGAGCTTGTCCCGGCCGGGGGCCCCAAGCCCCCGGCCAGCGCCCGCCCCGCCCATGGCGGGCGCTTCTCGCCCGCCGGGGCAGGCGCCGGCCTACCCTTTGTGCCTGTGATCTCCGTTTTCAGTGGAAAGGTCGCGCGACGGGCGGGGGAAACGCAGTGCGTTTCCTGTTCCCACCCGGCCCGACGTGATGCGGTTTCCGGTCCGTTTGGTCATGCCGAGGCAAGTCCCGGCCTGTGGACGCAGGGGCCCGGCCCGGGCGGCGTACGACCGCCTCCCGCCCTACCGCCGCCAGACGCCGCTTGCGACCTTGTTCATCCCCAGCACCCGGGCGCGCTTGCGCGGGTCGGTGTCGAAGAGCCCGGCCAGCTGTTCCGTCATCGCGCCGGCCAGCTGTTCCACATCGGTGATCGTCACCGCATGCTGGTAATAGCGCGTCACGTCATGGCCGATGCCGATGGCGATCAGTTCCACCGCCTTGCGCTTTTCCACCATGGCGATCACGTCGCGCAGGTGCTTTTCCAGATAGGTCGCGGCATTGACCGACAGCGTGCTGTCATCCACCGGCGCGCCGTCGGAAATCACCATCAGGATCTTGCGCGCCTCGCGCCGGGCCAGCATCCGGCGGTGCGCCCATTCCAGCGCCTCGCCGTCGATGTTTTCCTTCAGCAGCCCTTCCTTCATCATCAGGCCGAGGTTCTCGCGCGTGCGCCGCCACGGCGCATCCGCCCCCTTGTAGACGATGTGCCGCAGATCGTTGAGCCGCCCCGGCGCCTGCGGGCGGCCGGCGGCGAGCCATTTTTCCCGGCTCTGCCCGCCCTTCCAGGCGCGGGTGGTGAAACCCAGAATCTCCACCTTCACCTGGCAGCGTTCCAGTGTGCGCGCCAGCACATCGGCGCAGATCGCCGCGATGGAGATCGGCCGGCCCCGCATGGACCCCGAGTTGTCGAGCAGAAGCGTGACCACCGTGTCGCGGAACTCGGTGTCCTTTTCGACCTTGAAGGACAAGGGCGTCGTCGGGTTCGCCACCACGCGGGCAAGGCGGGCGACGTCGAGGATGCCTTCCTCGCGGTCGAATTCCCAGCTTCGGTTCTGCTGCGCCTGCAACCGGCGTTGCAGCTTGTTCGCCAGCCGCCCCACCGCACCCTTCAGCGGTTCCAGCTGCTGGTCGAGATAGGCGCGCAGGCGTTCGAGTTCCGCCGGTTCCGCCAGATCCTCGGCGTGGATTTCCTCGTCGTGGTCGGTGGTGAAGGCGCGATAGTTGGGGTCGGCGTCGGAATGCGGCGGCGGGGCGGGCGGTTCCGGGGGCTCGTCGCCCTCGGGCATCTCGACTTCTTCCATCGCCTCCATGTCGGCGGTGTCTTCCATCGAGACCTGGGCCTGCGTCTGGTCCTGCTGCTGGTCCTGGCTCTGTTCGGGGGCGGCCTCGGTGTCGTCGGGCTCGTCCTCGCCGGTGCTGTCGGGGGCGTCCTCGTCCTCGGAGGCGTCTTCGGACGAATCGTCCTCGGGGTCGGGCTGGTCGGGGTCGTCGCCCAACTGGTCGGCATAGCCCAGATCGGCGATGACCTTGCGGGCCAGCCGCGCGAAGGCGGCCTGATCGGCCAGCACATGGTCTAGGTTTTCCAGCGTGCCGCCAGCCTGCGATTCGATGAACCCGCGCCACAGATCCATCACATTCGCCGCGCCCTCGGGCAGCGCGCGGCCCGTGGCCAGATGGCGCACCAGATAGCCCGCGGCGGCGGGCAGGGGGGCATCCTCGGCGCGGGTGATCTGGGCATAGCCGCGCCGGTCGGCCTCGTGCGCGATGCGCGCGTCGATATTGCCCGCGGTGCCGGGCATCGCGCGCGCGCCCACGGCCTCGCACCGGGCGGTTTCCATCGCCTCGTAGATCTCGCGCGCCAGCGGGCCGGAGGGGGCGTAGCGGCTGTGGGTCGCGTCGTCGTGGTGGCGGCGGCGCAGCGCGAAGGCATCGGCGGTGCCGCGGGCCAGCAGCACCTCGTCCCGCGTCAGGCGGCGGCTGACCTGCGGCAGGCGCATCGTCTCGCCCGTCATGCCCGGCGCATCGACCGAATAGTTCACCGTCAGGTCCGGCGCGTCGGCCAGCGTCTTGGTCGCCTCTGCCAGCGCCTTCTTGAACGGATCAGCGGGGTTGTCGGTGGGCTTGGTCACGGCAGGTCTCGGGTCTCGGGCTGGGTCGCGGCGAAATCCTCGCACCGTTTCAGCAGCCGGTCATGGATGTCGCGGCTGGCGGCATCGCCGCCGAGGACATGGGCCCGCACGGTCAGCGCCATGCGGGGCCGTTCCTCGGCGATGAAGGCGTCGATCTTGCCCGCATCGCCCCCGCCGAGCCGCACCGCCGCATCGCGGAAGGCGCGCGCGCGGTCGCGGTCGGACGGATGGGCATCCAGATGCCGCGATCCCGCCGCCACATCCGACCGCCCCATCCAGAAGGCCGCGCACTGGGCCGCGGGAAAGAACGCCCGCGCCTCTTGCGCCGCGGCCGCCCCGGCCGAAAGCGCCAGCATCGCCGTCGCTTGCGCCCAGCCCCGGACCATCACCGCATCGCCTGGCTCGCCGCGCTTTCCGGCAGTTCCTCGTTGAAGCAACGCTGGTAGAATTCCGCCACCGTCTGGCGTTCCAGTTCATCGCATTTGTTGAGGAAGGAAAGGCGGAAGGCATAGCCCACGTTGCGGAAGATCTGCGCGTTCTGCGCCCAGTTGATGACCGTCCGCGGGCTCATCACCGTCGACAGATCGCCGTTCATGAAGGCGGTGCGCGTCAGATCGGCGACCGTCACCATCTGCGCGATGGTCTTGCGCCCGGCGGCGGTGTTGTAATGCGGGTTCTTCGCCAGCACGATCGCGGTTTCCGCATCGTGGCTGAGGTAGTTCAGCGTCGCCACCAGCGACCAGCGGTCCATCTGCGCCTGGTTGATCTGCTGCACGCCGTGGTAAAGCCCGGTCGTGTCGCCCAGACCCACGGTGTTCGCGGTGGCGAACAGGCGGAAGCAGGGATTGGGGGTGATGATCTCGTTCTGGTCCAGGAGCGTCAGCTTGCCGTCATGTTCCAGCACGCGCTGGATGACGAACATCACGTCCGGCCGGCCGGCGTCGTATTCGTCGAACACGATGGCGACGGGGTTGCGCAGCGCCCAGGGCAGGATGCCTTCGTGGAATTCCGTCACCTGCTTGCCGTCGCGCAGCTTGATCGCATCCTTGCCGATCAGGTCGATCCGGCTGATGTGGCTGTCGAGGTTGACCCGCACGCAGGGCCAGTTCAGCCGCGCCGCCACCTGCTCGATATGGGTGGATTTGCCGGTGCCGTGATAGCCCTGGATCATCACCCGGCGGTTGTAGGCAAAGCCCGCAAGGATGGCGAGCGTCGTGTCGGGGTCGAATTTGTAGGTCGGGTCGATTTCGGGCACACGGTCGGTGCGGTCGGCAAAGCCCCTCACCTTCATGTCGGTGTCGATGCCGAAGATGTCGCGCACGGCGATGTCCTCGGTGGGTTTCGCGTTCATGTCCGTCATGCCTGCCGCCATCGTCTGGAACCACACCGGCCCCGCGGGGCCATCCGGCGAGTTGTGGTACATATCGCCCGCCCCTGCAAGGGCAAGGCGGCATCGCGCCGCGCGGGACGGGCGCCCCCGGCGCCTCAGTCGCGGAAGTGGCGGCTGTCCTTGATCTGGTCCCAGGCCCAGACCACCTCTTGCAGCCGTTCCTCGTCGGCGCGGTTGCCGCCGTTGAGGTCGGGGTGCAGGTCCTTGACCAGGCTCTTGTATTGCTTGCGGATTTCCGCCCGCGTCCAGCTGTCGCGCGCATCGAGGATGTCGAGCGCGCGGCGTTCCGTCGGCGGCAGCTTGCGCGTCGGGCCCGGCGTCGGGTTGCGTGTGGCCTTTTCGCCCAGAATCTCCATCGGGTCCTCGACGCCGAGCCGCGCCCAGGCCCGGCCCTCGTCGGGGCGGTTGCCGAAGGGCTTGGTCTCGCGCCCCCAGAGCCGGTCCTTGTCGAGGAATTTCTGGAATTCCTCCTCGGTATGGCCCTGGAAGAAGTTCCATTTGAGGTTGTATTCGCGCACATGGTCGCGGCAGAACCACAGGTATTCGTCCAGCGAATCCGGGGATTTGGGCGCGCGGTACTGGCCCGGCGCGGTGCAGCCGGGATAGTCGCAGGGCCGGTCCACACCCTCGAAGGCGCCGGACATGCCGCGCCGGCCGCGGGTGCGGCGCTTCTTGTCCGCCGAAACGCGGATGTCGAATTCGAAGGGCGAACCTTTGGTCATCTGCTTGCCTTTCCGACTCGGAGGCGAGAGTTTAGAGTTTTCCACGGCGGCTTGAAGGGGTTGACACAGCGAAATGCGGATCGAGAATCAAATTCGCGCGCGCCTGACCGGGGCTTTCGCGCCCGAACGGCTGGAAGTGGTGAACGAAAGCCACCGGCACAAGGGGCATGCGGGCGATGACGGGTCGGGCGAAAGCCATTTCCGCGTGGTCATCGCCGCCCCCGCCTTTGCGGGGATGAGCCGGATCGAACGCCACCGCGCGGTGCATGCGGCGCTCGGCCCCGCGGTGGTGGGGCGCATCCACGCGCTGGCGCTGGACATTTCCGGCTAGGCTATTCCGCCGCCTGATCGGGCCGGGGCGTGGCCGGGCCCGCGGGCGTGGCGGGGCCGACGGGCGGGGCCTGCCCGGGCGCGGCCGGTGCGGCGCGGGTGACGGCGGCGAACAGCGACCGCCCGGCGGCGATGGGGCCCGCGATGGGCGAGGGCGCGGGGGCCGCCACCTCGGGCGCGGCGGTCAGCGCCCGGCGCGCGGCCTCTGCCGGGTCGGGGGCGGCGGCCGGCGCCGCGGCGGCGGGGGCAAGGCTGCGGCGGAACACCAGCATGTTCTGGAAAGAGGTGGTCTTGCTGGTCAGGCCGCTGCGTTCTTCGCAGGGCAGGGTGTCGGCGCGCAGGTATTCCCAGCCCTCGCGGCCCAGGTCGTTCATCATCTGCGTCAGCGCAAGGGCAAAGCGGTCCGCCGTGGTCCGCGCGCCCCTGGCCTTTTCGCCGCGGCGCGGGGCCGGGATGACCTTGTATTCGTAGTGCTGCATTCTCTGCCCCTCGGGTTGTGCCGGCATTCTATGGGATTCGCGCCGCAAGGCCAAATGCCCAAAGGCTTTTTCGGCACAAAACCGCGGGAGCGCGATGTTGTGGGGGCATGGACCGCAGACGCTATTGGTGGTGGCGGGCCGGGATCAGGATGCGATCTTCATCAGCACCAGCCCCGCCACGATCAGCACCGCCGCCACCAGCCGCATCGGCGTGACCGCCTCGCCCAGCACCGCCCAGCCGACCACGAAGGCCCCCACGGCGCCGATTCCCGTCCAGACCATATAGGCGGTGCCGAGCGGCAGCACCTTCATCGACAGCGACAAAAGCGCGAAGCTGCCCACCATGCCCACCACCATCACGCCGGTATAGACCGGCTGGGTGAACCCGTTCGACAGTTTCATCGCCCACGCCCAGAGGATTTCCAGCAGCCCCGCCAGAAACAGCATGATCCAAGCCATCGCGGCTCTCCATATCCAAGAGCCGGGCCGTCCCGGACAATGCGCCAAGGCCGGGGTCGTCCCCGGCGGGGAAAGGGTAGCACGCATGGCCGCCGGGACAAGCCCCCGGCCTGCGGATCCTGCGCCCTTCGCCCGGCGGCGGTGCGGGGGGAAAGGGCGGTGGCCTCCGGCGGGGATATTCAAGTCCAGCCTGAAGGTGGGGGGGCGCCCTAGCGCGGAAGGCGGCGCGGCTTCATCTTGCCGAAAATACTCCCGCGCGGAGCGCCCCCGGCAGAAGCCGCCGGGCGCCCGCGCCGGGGGTGGGCGCCGGGGTCAGAGCCCCAGTTTCTGCGCCACCATCCGGTTCACCACCGCCGGGTCGGCCTTGCCGCCTGTGGCCTTCAGCACCTGCCCGGTGAACCAGCCGGCGAGTTTCGCGTTGACGCGCGCCTTTTCCACCTGCGCGGGGTTGGCGGCGATCAGCCCGTCCAGCGCCTTTTCGATCTCGGCGGTGTCGGTCACGGCCTTCATCCCGCGCGCGGCCGCGACCTCGGCGGGGTCGCCGCCTTCGGTCCACAGGATCTCGAACAGCTCTTTCGCCATCTTCGACGTGATCTCGCCCCCGGCCAGCAGGTCGAGCATCCCGCCAAGCTGCGCCGCCGACACCGGCGTTTCCGCGATGGTCAGCCCTTCCTTGTTCAGGCGGCCGAAAAGTTCGTTGATGACCCAGTTCGCCGCCTGCTTGCCGTCGCGCCCCGCGGCCACCGATTCGAAGAAGGCGGCGGCGTCCAGTTCGGTGGTCAGCACGTTGGCGTCATAGTCGGTCAGGCCGAAATCCGCCATGAAGCGGGCCTTCTTGGCATCCGGCAGTTCCGGCATCGACGCGGCGATGTCATCGACCCAGCCCTGTTCGATTTCCAGCGGCAGCAGGTCGGGGCAGGGGAAATAGCGGTAGTCGTGCGCCTCCTCCTTGCTGCGCATCGACCGCGTTTCGCCCTTGTCGGGATCGTAGAGGCGGGTTTCCTGATCCACCTTGCCGCCGTCTTCCAGAATGGCGATCTGGCGCCGGGCCTCGTATTCGATGGCCTGTTGGATGAAGCGCATGGAGTTCATGTTCTTGATCTCGCACCGCGTGCCGAGATGGCCGAAATCCTGCGTTTCCTGATAGCGTTCATAAGCGCCGGGCGGGCAGACAGAGACGTTGACGTCGGCGCGCAGGTTGCCGTTCTGCATGTTGCCGTCGCAGGTGCCTAAGTAACGCAGGATCTGGCGCAGCTTGGCGACATAGGCCGCAGCTTCCTCCGGCCCGCGCAGGTCGGGGCGGCTGACGATTTCCATCAGCGCCACGCCGGTGCGGTTGAAATCCACGAAGGACATCGCCGGGTCCATGTCGTGGATCGACTTGCCGGCGTCCTGTTCCAGGTGGATGCGCTCGATCCGCACGCGGCGCGCCACGCCGGGGGCCATTTCCACGATCACCTCGCCCTCGCCCACGATGGGGTGGTAAAGCTGGCTGATCTGATAGCCCTGCGGCAGGTCGGGGTAGAAATAGTTCTTGCGGTCGAAGGCGGACATCAGGTTGATCCGTGCCTTGAGGCCGAGGCCCGTGCGCACCGCCTGTTCCACGCAGAATTCGTTGATCACCGGCAGCATGCCGGGCATCGCGGCATCCACGAAGGACACGTTGGCATTGGGTTCGGCGCCGAAGGCGGTCGAGGCGCCCGAGAACAGTTTCGCGTTCGAGGCGACCTGGGCGTGGATTTCCATCCCGATCACCAGTTCCCAGTCGGCCTTGGCCCCGGCGATGACCCTGGGCTTGGGGGCGGTATAGGTCAGATCGAGCATCGGACACCTCGCTTGGATCGCGTTCGCGGATATGCCAGCCCCGCGGGCGCAGCGCAAGGCCGCCCGCCCCCGCGCGGGATTCCGCCGAAGGATTCACGCGATTGTTGCAGCATGTTGCCGCTATGGGCAAGTTGCGCGCGCCGGCCAGCGGGGCCGGTGCAGCGGAGACGGTCGGATGGCAACCTGGATGCGGCGCCTTGCACTCGCGATGGTCACGGTCTTGCCGATGGCCTGTACGATGGCCCCGGGGGCGACGCGCGACCAGGTTCCGGTGATGCGGTGGGACCACCGGCCGGAGGCAGAGATCTGGACCACCCGGGCGCTCGCGTCGGTCGAACGCCATGACGACGACCTGACCGAACTGGTGCCCGCCGACATCGCCGCATGGTGCCCGGGCTATGTGAAGGCGGACGAAACCGACCGGCGGGCGTTCTGGGTCGGCATCCTGTCGGCGCTGGCCAAGCATGAAAGCACGTGGAACCCGGCGGCCTCTGGCGGTGGCGGGCGCTGGATCGGGCTGACGCAGATCGCGCCGGGGACGGCGCGGGCCTTCGGCTGCGAGGCGACCTCGGCGGGGGCGCTGAAGGATGGCGGGGCGAACCTGTCCTGCGCGGTGCGGATCGCGGCGGTGCAGGTGGGGCGCGACGGGCTGGTGGCCGGGAACGGCAGGCAGGGCCTGGGCCGCGACTGGGCGCCCTTCCGCAGCGCCGACAAGCGCGCCGAGATGGCGGCCTGGACCCGGGGGCAAAGCTACTGTCAGGGCTGAGGCAGGGCGGGCAGACCCCCGCCCTGTGGGGCCGCGCCGTTGTGCAGGGCGGGATTTATCCCGCGGCGCCGGCGGCCGCGTCGATCCCCGCCAGCATCCGCCCCGCCATTTCCGTCATGTCGCGCGACAGGCCCGGCACCGCGAGGATCCGCGCCAGTTCCGCCCCGATCAGGCCGCGCCGGTCGGCGTCATAGCGGGTGGCGGTGTCGAAGGCGGTGGACATCCGCGCCGCCGTCTGCGGGTTCAGCGGGTCGAGCCGGATCAGCCAGTCCGCCACCAGCCGGTAGCCCGCGCCATCGGCACGGTGGAACCCGGCATGGTTGCCCGAAAACGCCCCGATCACCGCGCGGAAGCGGTTGGGGTTCTTCCAGTCGAAGGCCGGATGCGCGGTCAGGCCCGCCACCAGTTCCGCCGCCCCCGCGGGTGCCGCCAGCGCGGACTGGAGCGAGAACCACTTGTCCATCACCAGCCGGTCATGGCCCCACTGGCGGGCGAAGGCGGCCAGTTCCGCGTCCGCGCGCCCGGCCTCGATCAGGCAGGCGAGTGCGCCGGTCTGGTCGGTCATGTTGTCGGCGGCGGCATAGGCGCGGGCGGCGCGGGTGCCCCCGTCGATCCGCGTCATCAGCGCCAGCACCGCCAGCCGCAGCGCCCGTGCGCCCGCCGCCCGCGCATCGGGCGTATAGGGGCCGGGCAGGGCCAGCGCCTCGTAAAGCCCCGGCAGATGCGGCGCCAGATGCTGGGCCAGCCGGTCGCCCAACCGCTTGCGCGCGGCATGGATGCGGTCGGGGTCCGGCGTCAGCCCCGCGGTGTGGAGCGTCTGCGCCATGTCGTCCTCGCCCGGCAGCCGCAGGCAGAGCGCGCGGAAGGCGGGGTCGAGCGTTTCGTCCAGCAGCACCCGTTCCACCGCCGCCAGCCAGTCGGGGCCCGGCGCGGCATTGTCCGTCACCATCCGCGCCAGCACCTGTTTCGCCAGCGCCCGCCCGGCTTCCCACCGGTTGAAGGTGTCGGTGTCATGCGCCAGCAGGAAGGCGCGTTCGGCATCCGTCCGGTCGTGGTCGAGGATCACGGGGGCGGAAAAACCCCGCAGGATCGACGGCACGGGCCGCGCCGCCAGCCCCTCGAACCGGAAGCTCTGCCGCGCCCCGGTCAGTTCCAGCACGGTGGTCGGCACCACCTCGTCCCCGTTGGGGTTCAGCAGGCCCACCGCCACCGGGATCGGCACCGGATGCTTCACCGGCTGGCCGGGGGTGGGGGGCGTCGCCTGTTCCAGCGTCAGGGTATAGGTGCCGCCATCCCAGTCCTCTGCCACCGTCACGCGCGGGGTGCCCGCCTGCGTGTACCAGCGGTGGAACTGCGACAGGTCGCGGCCCGTCGCATCCTCGAACACCTTCAGCCAGTCCTCGATCGTCGCCGCCTGTCCGTCATGGCGTGCGAAATAGAGGTCGAGCGCGTTTGCATAGCCCTCGGCCCCCACCAGACGGCGCAGCATGCCGATCAGTTCCGCGCCCTTTTCATAGACGGTGGCGGTGTAGAAATTGTTGATCTCGACATAGCTGCCGGGCCGCACCGGATGGGCGAGCGGCCCCGCATCCTCGCGGAACTGGCGCGCGCGCAGCAACAGCACGTCCTCGATCCGCTTCACCGCATGGGACCGCATGTCGCCGGTGAACTGCTGGTCGCGGAACACCGTCAGCCCCTCTTTCAGGCACAGCTGGAACCAGTCGCGGCAGGTGATGCGGTTGCCGGTCCAGTTGTGGAAATATTCATGCGCGATGATCGCCTCGATCCGGGCGAAGTCGTCGTCGGTCGCGGTCTCTGGGCTGGCGAGGACGTAGCGGGAGTTGAAAATGTTCAATCCCTTGTTCTCCATCGCGCCCATGTTGAAGTCGTCGACGGCCACGATGTTGAAAATGTCCAGGTCGTATTCGCGCCCGTACACCTCTTCGTCCCACCGCATGGACCGGATCAGCGATTCCATCGCCCAGTCGCACCGCCCTTCGTCGCCCGGGCGGACCCAGACGGCCAGCGCCACCTTGCGCCCCGACCGGGTGGTGAACTGCCCGCGATGCGCGCGCAGGTCGCCCGCCACCAGCGCGAACAGATAGGCGGGCTTGGGCCAGGGGTCGTCCCATTCGGCCCAACCCGGGCCTTGCGCCACAAGATTGCCGTTCGACAGCAGCACCGGCAGGCCGGATTCGACGCGCACCCGGAAGGGGGCCATGACATCGGGCCGGTCGGGGTAGAAGGTGATCTTGCGGAAGCCCTCGGCCTCGCATTGCGTGCAATACATGCCGTTCGACATGTAGAGCCCTTCCAGCGCGGTGTTGCCTTCGGGGGCGATCTCCACCTCCGTTTCCAGGGTGAAGGGGCCTTGG
Organism: Ruixingdingia sedimenti; assembly: GCF_031432425.1. Lineage (NCBI taxonomy): Bacteria > Pseudomonadati > Pseudomonadota > Alphaproteobacteria > Rhodobacterales > Paracoccaceae > Ruixingdingia > Ruixingdingia sedimenti. The sequence continues at coordinate 29,928 of NZ_JAVKPH010000020.1, forward strand.
GGCAGGGCCGCGGCGGGGATGGTCAGGCCGGTGGCATCGGGGGTGACATCCAGCGCCACGCCCCCGATGGCGGCGCGGATCAGGCGCAGCCCCTCGCCATCCAGCCGCAGGTCGTGCCGCCCGGGGCGCGCCGGGTTGGGGGCCAGGTCCAGCCGCGCCGCGACGCGGGTCGCCCGCGGGGCCAGCCGGAAGGTCAGCGCGACGGCGCGGACAAGCCACGGCCAGGGCTGATAATCGGACAGGTACTGGACCTGCGGCGCTGCATCCTGCATCGGAACCTCCTTGCCTGGCCCCGACCATCGCGCCGGGCGCGGGCGGCTGCAAGGGGGTCAGGCGCGGCGCATGGCCTGTTTGCGCGCCGCGCGGGGCAGCAGGAGGATCGGCGCATAGATCACCGCGAAGCCGCCGAAGGCCAGCAGCCAGAATCCCGCCGACAGGTGCAAAAGCCAGACCTCTGCCGGCATCAGGCCGGAGGCGAAGCGCGTCACCACCGCCAGCGCCAGCGCCACATAGCAGGCCGCGACCCAGGGCCCGGCGTGCAGCGGCCGCCCGGCGTGGCCGAGGCTCGCCCGCGTCATCACCGCCAGCGTCATCAGCCCGATGGCGCCCGCCAGCCACACATGCCGCGCGCCCGCCTGCGGCAGCCAGTCCACCGCCGCCGCCGCGACCGAAAGAAAGCCGAGCGCGTAGAAGGCATAGGCGAGATGCAGCACCCAGAGCAGCGGCTCCGCCCCCGTCTGGCCGCCCTGCCAGCGCGACAGCCGCCACAGTTGCGCCAGCCCCGCCAGCCCGCACAGCGCCGCCGTCAGCGGATGAAGGGGCAGCGCGACAAACCCCGCCAGCGCCAGCCCCGTCAGCGCCATCACCGCCCCGTCCGCCCGCCCGAAGGGCACCGGCAGCCGCGTGGCGCGCCGCTGCGCCAGCCAGTTGCGGGTGAAGCTGGGGATGATCCGCCCGCCGATGAGCCCGATCAGCATCAGCACCGCCGCCAGCCCGAACCGCAGGCCGAAACCGTCCGAGGCCACATCGCCCCGCCAAGACTCGGCATGGAACACTGCGTTCGCCAGCAGGAACAGCAGCAAAAGCCCCAGCACCGGCAGGTTGCGCCAGTTCTTTCCGGCCACGATTTCCCGCCCCAGAAACAGCGCCAGCGCCACCATCATCGCCAGATCCGCCACCAGCACCAGCCAAGAGGGCAGCAACGCGCCGAAGGCCACCGCCAGCCTTCCTGCCAGCCACAGCGCCGCCAGCCCGCCGAGCCGCCAACCCACCACCGGCAGCCGCCCGGTCCAGTTCGGCACCGCCGTCAGCAGGAACCCGGCGATCACCGCGCTGGTGTATCCAAAGACGAATTCATGCGCGTGCCAGGCGACCGGATCGAACCCGGTGGGCAGCGCCAGATGCCCGGTCAGCATCGGCAGCCACAGCAGCATCGCCACCACGGCCCAGGCCCCGGCCATGAAAAAGAAGGGCCGGAAGCCGAAGCTCAGCACCGCCGGGCCGGTCCAGCCGCGGATCAGTTCTGCCGACGTGCTCATGCCCCCGCCCCCCGGCGATAGAGCGCGGGCATGCCGCCCGCCGCATCCTTGATCGCCATGTCGAGCGACCGCGCGATGCGTTCGGCCCGCACGATCAGGTAGTCCGCGCCCTCGGGCGTGCAGGTTTCGTGCGCGGTTTCGCGGAACAGCGCCAGCCAGCGTTCGAAATGCGCCCAGTCCACCGGCAGCCCCATATGCGCCGGCACCGGCGCGCCGTGATAGCGCCCCGTCATCAGCGCGACCGAGGACCAGAAATCCACCATCCGGTCCAGATGGGGGCCCCAGTCGTGGATGCGTTCGGCGAAGATCGGGCCCAGAACGGCATCCGCGCGGATCCTGGCGTAGAAATTATGGACCAGCGCGGCGATGAGCGCCTCGTCCAGCCCGGTTTCGGCCATCAGCGCGGCGGTCTGCCGGGGGCGGGCGGAACGGATCGGGGGCAGGGGTTCGGACATGGAGGAACCGGGATCAATTGGTATCTGTAATGCACATTAGCACCCCGCAACGCCCGCCGCATCCCCCGCCGGGGTGCCGGATGGTCGCAGGGGGGCTTGCCTGCGGCGCGGCCGGCGCTACAAGTTTGTTCCATGAATGTTCTTGTCTGGTTCAGGCGCGACCTGCGGGTGGCGGACCACCCGGCGCTGGCCCTTGCGGCCGGCCTCGGGGCGGTGTTGCCGCTTTATATCGTGGACCCTGCCGACTGGGCGGCGGCAGAGGCTTCGGCCCGGCAATGGGCCTTCGTGGCCGAATCGCTGGCGGATCTGCAGGGGGCGCTGGCGGGGCTCGGGGCGCCGCTGGTGGTGCGCGTGGGTCCGCCGGCAGAGGTGCTGGCCCGGCTTTGCCGCGCGCACCGGATCACGCGGATCGTCTGCCATGCGGGCCCGGGGGATGCGGGGCTGGCGGCCTGGGCGCGGGCGCAGGGGATCGGGTGGGAGGCGCTGCCCCCGCCCGCCCCCGGCGCCGCGCCGCTGCTCCCGCCCGGCGCGCTGACCCCCGTGACGGGCGTCGCGCCGGGGCTGATCCCGGTGGCGCGGGCGCTGCGGCTGGCCGACGACCGCTGCGCCCACCGGCAGGCCGGGGGGCGGGCGCAGGGGCTGGCGCTGCTGGACAGTTTCCTTGCCGCCCGGGGCGAGGGCTATGGCCTGCCCGCCGCGCCGATGGTGGCGGAACGCGCGTCCTCGCGCCTGTCGCCGCATCTGACCCATGGCACGCTGTCGCCGGCAGAGGTCGCGGCGGCGGTGGCGGTGCGGGTGGCCGAACGCCCCGGCGGGCGCTGGCCGGTGGCGCTGCGCGCCTTTCGCGCGCGGCTGGACCAGCGGACCCAAGCCCCGGCCATGATGCCCGAAGGCCCCGCCACCCCCCATCTGGCGGCTTTTGCGGCGGGCGAAACCGGGTTGCCCTTCGTGGATGCCTGCCTGCGCTATCTGCGCGCCACCGGCTGGCTGGACGACCGGCTGCGGGCGATGCTGGCGGGGGTCGCCTGCCGGCATCTGGGGATCGGCGCGGGGCCTGCGGGGACGGTGCTGGCCCGCGCCTTCACCGATTACGACCCCGCCATCCACTGGCCGCAGATGCAGCGTATCGCCGCCGGGCAGGGCGCGCGGGCGGGTCATCCGGTGCGGCTGGGCCAGACCTGCGACCCCGAGGGCGCCTTCCTGCGCCGCTGGCTGCCGGAACTTGACGCGGTGCCCGATGCCTTCCTGCACACCCCCTGGCGCTGGCGCGGTGCGCCCGGGGTGCTGGGCCGCCGCTACCCCGAACCGCTGGTGGACCCGGCCGTCCCCCTGCCACGCCCGCCCGCCGCCGCCCCCCGCCGCGCCCCAAGGCCGCGCCCCGTGCCTGCGGGGCAACTCTGCCTCGACCTCTGAGGTTGCCGTCGCGGGGGCAAGCGCCTAGCCTGCGCCCGGCACTGACGATAGGAGACGGGGATGGCGGATCGGCTGGATCGGGCGGGCTTGCAGGTGGACCTGCGGCTTGCGGCCTTTGTCGAGGGGCGGGTGCTGCCCGGGACGGGTATCGCGGCGGAAGGCTTCTGGGCGGGGCTCGCGGCGGCGGTGCAGGACTTCGGCCCCCGCAACCGCGCGCTGCTGGACCGGCGGGCGGAATTGCAGGCGCAGATCGACGCCTGGCACATCGCCCGCCGGGGTCAGGCGCCCGACCCGGCGGCAGAGCGCAAGTTCCTGGAAGGGATCGGCTATATCGAACCCGAAGGCCCCGATTTCACCATAGAGACCACCGGCACCGACCCCGAGATCGCCACCATTCCCGGCCCGCAGCTGGTGGTGCCGGTGACGAATGCGCGCTATGCGCTGAACGCGGCGAATGCGCGGTGGGGCTCGCTCTACGATGCGCTTTACGGCACCGATGCGCTGGGCAGCCTGCCGCCCCCGGGGGGCTATGACGCGGCGCGCGGGGCCAAGGTGATCCGCTGGGGGCGCGATTTCCTCGACGCCGCGGCGCCGCTGGTGGGTGCAAGCTGGCGCGAGGCGCATCGTTTCGCGATCCGGGACGGCAGGCTGTCGATCGGGCTTTCGGCCGGGTCCGCGGGCCTGAAACAGCCGGAAAAGTTCGTGGCCCATGAAGGCCCCACCGGATCGCCCACCCGCGTGGTGCTGTGCAACAACGGGCTGCATATCGACATCCGGGTGGATGCGGGCACCCCCATCGGCGCGGCGGATCCGGGGCGGATCGCCGACATCCGGCTCGAATCCGCCGTGTCCGTGATCATGGATTGCGAGGATTCGGTGGCCTGCGTGGATGCCGCCGACAAGGTGGCCGCCTATGCCAACTGGCTGGGCCTGATGAAGGGCGACCTGACCGCAGAGGTGACGAAGGGCGGCCGCACCTTCACCCGCCGTCTTGCCGCCGACCGCCGCTATACCGGCCCCGAGGGCGGGCCGGTCACGCTGAAGGGCCGGGCGCTGATGCTGGTGCGCAACGTGGGCCATCTGATGACCACGCCCGCCGTGCTGGACCCCGATGGCGCGGAAATCCCCGAAGGCATCCTCGACGCCTTCGTCACCGTGCTGTGCGGGCTGCACGACCGGGTGAAAGAGGCCCCGCGCAATTCCGCCACCGGCGCGATCTATGTCGTCAAGCCCAAGATGCACGGGCCGGCCGAGGTCGCCTTCACCGTCGATCTGTTCGACCGGGTGGAGGATGTGCTGTCCTTGCCGCGCAACACGGTCAAGCTGGGCATCATGGACGAGGAACGGCGCACCAGCGTGAACCTCAAGGAATGCATCCGCGCGGCCAAGGCCCGGGTCGCCTTCATCAACACCGGCTTTCTGGACCGCACCGGGGACGAAATCCACACCGCGATGGAGGCCGGGCCGATGATCCGCAAGGGCGACATGCGCGCCGCCCCCTGGATCGCGGCCTACGAGGACCGCAATGTCGATATCGGGCTTGCCTGCGGGCTCAGGGGCCGGGCGCAGATCGGCAAGGGCATGTGGGCGATGCCCGACCGGATGGCCGACATGCTGGCGCAGAAGATCGCGCATCCCAAGGCGGGGGCAAGCTGCGCCTGGGTGCCCTCGCCCACCGCCGCGACGCTGCATGCGACGCATTACCACCGGGTGGACGTGGCGGCGCGGCAGGACGAGATCGCGGCCGGCGGCCCCCGCGGGCGGATGGAGGATCTGCTGACCATCCCCCTTGCCCCCGCAGGCTGGACGGCGGAGGAGGTTCAGGCCGAACTCGACAACAACTGCCAGGGGATCCTGGGCTATGTCGTGCGGTGGGTGGATCAGGGCGTGGGCTGTTCCACCGTGCCCGACATTCACGACATGGGCCTGATGGAGGACCGCGCGACCTGCCGGATTTCCGCGCAGGCGCTGGCGAACTGGCTGCACCATGGCGTGGTGACGCCGGAGCAGCTGGACGAAACCCTGCGCCGCATGGCCGTGGTCGTGGACCGCCAGAATGCCGCCGACCCCGCCTACCGCCCGATGGCGCCGGGGTTCGACGGCCCCGCCTTCCTTGCCGCCCGTGCGCTTGTGGCCGAGGGCCGCGCGCAGCCCTCGGGCTATACCGAGCCGATACTGCATGCGGCGCGGGCGGCGGTGAAGGCGACGCTGGACGACACCACGGCGTGAGCGATCCGGCCGCCGGGCCGGATCAATCCCAATGCAGCTTGCGGAAATCGAACCCGTCCCCGATGGCGGGTTTGACGATCTCGAAATAGGGCGACAGGTCGAAATCGCGCGGCGCGAACAGGGAATAGTGGCGGATGTGGAAAACCTCCCGCGCGGCGTCGTCGTCGAGGGCACCGCTGTCGGATACCTCGGGCAGGATGGGATAGTTGATCGACTGGAACGCCTGCGCGATCAGCGAGGAACAGATCGCCCGCGTCGGATCGCCCGATCCGAACGCCAGCGCCCGGCGCCGCAGATGCGCGGGCAGGGGCGGCAGCGGCAGAAAGAAACGCAGCAGATCGAAGATGTTTCGCAGGTCGTAGCGCAGACCGATCTTGCCCGCCATGAAGGCCACCAGCGCCGCCCGGTCCGCATCGCCGAGCGAACTTGCCCGGCAGATGCGCAGGTTGAAGCCGCGGTAGGATCCCAGGGGTGCCGCGACGCAGCCCTGATGCAGGTTGACCTCGATCAGCCGGGGGCGTTCCGATCCGTCGGCGGGCGCGGGCAGGGCGTCGCCGATGTAAAGCGCGGCATGCGACCAGGTGGATTGCGTCAGATACTTGATCGCGCCCGAAATCCGCTCGTTCCCCTCGACCAGCAGCACATCGCCGGGCCGCAGCGCCCGGCAGATCCTGTCGAAGTCGATATGCGCGCGCGGTTTGTAGCCGGGGCGCTTTGCGTGCAGCATCCGCGCCATGCCGTGGCCGAGCCTGCCGAGCAGCCCGTCCCATGTTTTCCGCAGTCCTTCCATCATCGGACCCCCCTTCGGGGACGGATACCGGAACGGTCAGCCCGGCAGCGTCACCACGATCGCCCCGCGATCCGTCGCCACCACGGTATGTTCGTACTGCACCACCGGCGCGGCGGGTTCGGCGCGCAGCGTCCAGCCGTCATCCCCCTCGGCCGCCCAGAGGCCGCCCATGGACAGGAAGGGTTCGACCGTCAGCACAAGCCCCCTGTCGATGCGGCGCTTGTCGCGCGTGGGCCATGTGGCGATTTCCTCGGGGTATTCGTGCAGCGACCGGCCCACGCCGTGGCTGGCGAGGTTGCGGATCAGGGTATAGCCGCGCGCATCGGCGAAACGGCCGATGGCCCTGCCGATCCCGGCCAGCGGCCGGCCCGCCCCGACCTGCGCGATGCCGATCTGCATCGCGCGCCTGCCGTCGCGGCAGAGCCGGTCCAGCGCAGGGCGCACCGGCGCGACACGCCATGTCGCCCCGGTATCGGCGAAATAGCCGTTCTTCGAGGCCGACACGTCGATATTGACCAGATCCCCCGGCGCGATCGCCCGGGGGCCGGGGATGCCGTGGGCGATTTCCTCGTTCACGCTGATGCAGGTCGCGCCGGGGAAACCGTAGGTGGATTGCGGGGCGGACAGCGCGCCCTCCTGTTCCAGCAGCGCGGCCCCGATGGCGTCGAGATCCTGCGTCGTCATGCCCGGTTCCATCGCCTTCGCCATCGCCTGCATGGTGTTGGCGACGATCCGGCCGATGTCCCTCAGCCCGTCGAGTTCGTCCTGATGCGTGATCGTCATCTGCCGGGGTCTTTCCGAAGCCGCCTGTCGGGGGCAGTCTAGCGCCGGATGCCGGCAATGTCCCGCAGGCAGGCGCCTGCCGGCTGTGCATCACCGCACCGCATCTGATCAAATGCCCTTGTGCGGGGCGGCCCCCCTTCACCTGCCGCGCGCAAGCGCCTATCATCATCCCGAGCGGAACAGGAAAGCGCAGATGCAACGCCCCGTCGCGCGGCGGCCGGTTGTCGGGATCATCGGCAACATGGCGCTGCTGAACGAAAGCTACCCCGTCCATGCGGGCGGCACGATGAACACCCAGGCGGTGGCCGAGGTGGCAGGCTGCCTGCCGCTGCTGATCCCGGCCGATCCGCGTTTCGTCACGGTGCCGGAACTGCTCGACATCTGCGACGGCTTCCTGCTGACGGGGGGGCGGCCGAACGTCCACCCCTCGGAATACGGCGAGGAGGAAACCCCCGCCCACGGCACGTTCGAGCGTGCGCGCGACGCGATCACCCTGCCGCTGGTGCGTGCCTGCGTGGAACGCGGCCAGCCCTTCTTCGGCATCTGCCGCGGGTTTCAGGAGGTGAACGTGGCCCTGGGCGGCACGCTCTACCCGGAAATCCGCGACCTGCCGGGGCGGATGAACCACCGCATGCCGCCCGACGGCACGATCGAGGAAAAGTTCGCCCTGCGCCACATGGTCCGCTTCACCCCCGGGGGGGTGTTCGCGCGGCTGATGGGGGCGGAAGAGGTGATGACCAACACGCTGCACGGCCAGGGGATCAAGACCCCGGGCGCGCGGATCGTGATCGACGGGCAGGCGCCCGACGGCACGCCCGAGGCGATCTATGTCAAGGATGCGCCGGGCTTTACCCTGTCGGTGCAGTGGCACCCGGAATGGAACGCGGCCAACGATCCGGTCTCGCGCCCGCTGTTCACGGCCTTTGGCCGGGCGGTGGCGGATTGGGCGTCGGCGCGCGAGGGCCCCGCGGCGGCACGCCGCAGCGCCTGAGCGCCGGTTGCAAAACGCGCGCCCGTCGCGGATGATCGGGCATCGTTCCGGGACGTGCGCCTGCGCGCGGGATTCCGGGACGAATGCGCGCCTGCGCGCGGGATCCCGGGGCATTTGCGCGCCTGCGCGCGCGGGGGGGCATGCGATGAAATTCGTCATCGTCTACGGCACCACCGAAGGCCAGACCCGCCGCATCGCGCGGTTCTGCGCCGATCGGCTGGCCGATGCGGGCCATGCGGTGGAACTGCTGCCCGCGGCAGAGGCGGGCGATCTGGAACTGTCGCGGTTCGACGGCGCGGTGCTTGCCGGTTCGCTGCATATCGGCGCGTTCCAGAAGGAACTTGCGGCTTTCGCCACCGCCCGGGCGGCGGCGCTGCGGGCGATGCCGACGCTGTTCCTGGCGGTGTCGCTGGCGGCGGCGGGGCAGGATGCGGGCGACTGGGCGGGGCTGCGCGCCTGCGTCGAACGGTTCAGCGCCGCTTCGGGCTGGGTGCCGGGGCAGGTGGCGCATGTGGCGGGGGCGTTCCGGTTCACCCAGTACGATTTCTTCCGCACCTGGGCGATGCGCTGGATCGCCTCGGAAAAGGGCGTCGCCGTCACGGCGGGCGCGGATACCGAGTTCACCGACTGGGCCGCCCTCGGGGCGCTGCTCGACACCTGGGCCGCGGGCGTGACGCCGCGCCGGGGATGACGGGGGCAGGGCAGGCCCCGACCTGTGCAGGGGCGTCAGCGGACGATGACCTTCGCCCCCACCGGCACGCGGTCGTAAAGGTCGATCACGTCCTGGTTGACCATGCGGATGCAGCCCGACGAGGCCGCGCGCCCGATCGTCCACCATTCCGGCGTGCCGTGGATGCGGTAGCCGGTATCGTGCCCGTCCTGCGCCAGATAGATCGCCCGCGCCCCCAAGGGGTTCTTCGGCCCGCCCGGCCGGCCATCGGCCCATTGCGCCAGTTCCGGCTGGCGCCGGATCATCTCGGGCGGCGGGGTCCATTTGGGCCAGTGCGCCTTGCGGTCCACCACCGCCTCGCCCGTCCAGCCGAACCCCTCGCGCCCCACGCCGATGCCATAGCGCAGCGCGCTGCGGTCGTCCTGGATCAGGTAGAGATAGCGCGCCGCGGTGTCGATGATGACCGTGCCGGGGGCTTCTTCCGTCTGCATCCCCACCAGCGTGCGCTGGAAGGCGGGGTTGACCTTTTCCGCCGGGATCGCGGGCAGGGTATGCCGCCCGTCCGCGCGCGAGACATACGGCACGGGCGTGGGCGTATCCTCGACCGGCGGCGGTTCCAGACAGCCGGCCAGCGGCAGGATCAGGGCCAGGGCAATCGCAAGGCGGATGGGCATCGCGCGGATCCTCGGGTTACGTGAAGAGTCTACCGCAACCGCCTTGCACTGCAACGGCTTTCCGTGCCCGATCACAGACTGGTGCGCAGATGCCAGAGTTCGGGGAACAGTTCCACCTCCAGCATGCGGCGCAGGTATTGCACGCCCGAGGTGCCGCCGGTGCCGCGCTTGAAGCCGATGATGCGCTCGACCGTGGTGACGTGGTTGAAACGCCAGCGGCGGAAGTAATCCTCGAAATCCATCAGTTTTTCGGCCAGCTCGTACAGCTCCCAATACCGTTCCGGTTCGCGGTAGACGGCCGCCCAGGCGGCCTCGACCGCCGGATGGGGCGCCCGGGGCGCGCGCGGGTCGCGGGCCGTCGCCTCGGGGGGCAGGGCGAAGCCCGCCGCCGCCAGCCGCCCCACCGCCACATCGTAAAGCGAGGGGCGGGCCAGTTCTGCCTCCAGCGCCGCGGTCAGGTCGGGGCGGTGGGCATGCGGGCGCAGCATGGCGAGGTTGCGGTTGCCCGCGGTGTATTCGATCAGCCGGTACTGCCAGGACTGGAACCCCGACGACTGGCCGAGCGCGTCGCGGAAGCGCGTGTATTCCGCCGGCGTCATCGTGCGCAGCACGTCCCAGGCGTTGTTCAACTGCTCGAAGATCCGCGCCACGCGGGACAGCATCTTGAACGCCGGCCGCAGGTCGCCCGCCGCAATCAGATCCCGCGCCGCGCCCAGTTCGTGCAGCGCCAGCCGCATCCACAGTTCCGAGGTCTGGTGCTGGATGATGAACAGCATCTCGTCATGCGCGGTGCTGCGGGGATGCTGCGCGGTCAGGATCGCGTCGAGGCAGAGGTAGTCGGTATAGGACATGCGGCCGTCGAAGGCCATCTGCGCGCCGTCGCGGGCGGGGTCGTAGGGGGTCCGGGTCATCGGTCTCTCCTTGCAATTGGGGGGGCGGCTCAGGATGCCGCCGCCCGCCCGTTGCAGGCCGAAACCATCGCCATCCGCCGCCAGAGGCAGGCCCAGGCCGAGGGCCGGCAGAGCGGCACCGACGCCGCGCGGCCGTTCCATTTTCTGTCTGCAAATATCCCCGCCGGAGGCGCCCCACCCCGCCGTTTGCGCGAAGGGATGGGGCGGTGGCCTCCGGCGGGGATATTTGGGTCACGGTGAAAGACCGGGGCGCGGGGCCTGCGCCGGGCGGCTTCATCTTTTCCCAAATACCCCCCGCGCGGCGCACCGCCGGCAGCGGTCAGGGGGGCGGGCGGCGGGGATGAGGGGCGCCCCATCACGTCACCCTTGCGCGGGTCCGGTATTCGGGGCGGTCCCAGGCGGCGGTCGCCATCACCTCGGCCAGGATGTCGACGGCGCGGGCGACTTCTTCCATCCCGATGAAAAGGGGCGTGAGGCCGAAGCGCAGGATGTCGGGGGCGCGGAAATCGCCGATCACGCCGCGGGCGATCAGCGCCTGCATGATGGCGTAGCCTTCGGGGTGGCGGAAGCTGACCTGGCTGCCGCGACGGGCCGGGTCGCGGGGGGTGGCGAGGGTCAGGCCGGGGCAGGCGGCCTCGACCCCGGCGATGAACGCCTCGGTCAGGTCGATCGACCGCGCGCGGACATCGCGCATCTCCACCATGTCCCAGATGTCGAGTGCTGCGTCGAGGGCGGCGAGTTGCAGGATCGGCGGCGTGCCGACGCGCATCCGTTCGATCCCCCTGCCGGGGCGGTAGTCGAGGTCGAAGGCGAAGGGCGATTCATGCCCCAGCCAGCCCGACAGCGCCGGGCGGGCGGTTTCGGCGTGGCGGGGGGCGACATGGATGAAGGCGGGGCCCCCGGGCCCGGCGTTGAGGTATTTGTAAGTGCAGCCCACGGCGAAATCGACATTGCATCCCGCCAGATCCAGATCCACCGCGCCCGCCGAATGCGCCAGATCCCAGATCGTCAGCGCGCCCGCGGCATGGGCCTTTTCGGTGATCCGGCGCATGTCGTGGCGCCGCCCGGTGCGATAGTCGACCTCGGTGATCAGCGTCACGGCGACGGTATCGTCGATCGCATCCTCCACCGCCTCGGGCGCGACCGTGCGCAGCGCGTAGCCCTGGCCGAGCGTGCGCACCAGACCATCGGCGATATAGAGATCCGAGGGGAAGTTGCCGGTATCCGACAGGATCACCCGGCGGGCGGGGTTCATCTCCAGCGCGGAGGCGAGCGCCTGATAGACCTTGATCGACAGCGTGTCGCCCATGACCACGGTGCCCGGCTGCGCCCCGATCAGGCGCGCCACGCGGTCGCCGATACGGGCGGGCATGTCCATCCAGCCGGCGCGGTTCCAGCCGGTGATGAGCATCCGGCCCCATTCCTCTGTCACCGTGCGGGCCACGCGGTCGGCGGCGGCGCGCGGCAGGGGGCCGAGCGAGTTGCCGTCGAGGTAGATCATCCCGTCGGGGATCTGGAACAGGGCGCGGGTGGCGGCGAAATCGGTCATGGGCTCCTCCATCGTCTCAAGGCGTGGCATGGGGCGCGGAGCCGGTCAAGTTCGGGCTTGCGATGCCCTTGCGGCAGGGGTCCGGGGTCAGGCGAAGGGATCCGCCGGATAGCGCACGCCGGTGAGATAGAGCCCCTGCGGCGGGCAGACCGGGCCGCAGGCCGCGCGGTCGCGGGCGGCCAGCGCCGCTGCCACCCGGGCGGGGGGCCAGCCGCCGGCACCCACCCGTTCCAGCGTGCCGACGATGGACCGCACCTGATTGTGCAGGAAGCTGCGCGCGCGCAGGTGGAAACGGTATTCGGTGCCGCCGGGCACGGCGTGGGCCTCGATGCCGATCTCGTCCAGCGTCTTGACCGGGGAGGCCGCCTGGCAAAGCGTGGACCGGAAGGTGGTGAAATCGTGCCGCCCGACCAGATGGGCCGCGCCGTCGCGCATCGCCGCGATGTCCAGCGGGTGGCGCACCTGCCAGACACGCCCGGCATCCAGCGCGGCGGGCGCGCGGCGCGACAGCAGGCGGAAGGTGTAGCGGCGTTCCAGCGCGGCGAAGCGGGCGTGGAAATCGTCGGCCACCCGCGCGCAGGCCAGCACCGCCACGGGGGCGGGTTTCAGGTGCCAGTTCAGCGCCTCTGCCAGCCGGAAGGGATCCCAGTCGCGCGGCAGGTCGCAATGGGCGACCTGCCCGGTGGCATGCACCCCGGCGTCCGTCCGCCCCGCCGCCGCCACCGTCACCGGCCCCGGGGTCAGCCGGGCCAGCGCGGTTTCCACCGCCGCCTGCACCGACGGCTGGCCCGCGGCCTGGCGCTGCCAGCCCTGGAACGGCATGCCGTCATATTCGATCCTGAACGCATAGCGGGGCATGGCCGGGGCCTAGCGCGCCGCCCGCGGGCTGGCAAGGGGGAAGCCCTACACATCCCCGCCCCGAGTGCCTATGGTGAAGGGATCGGCGGGGCGAGGGCGGCCATGGGGCTTCAGGAACTGGCGCAGGATGTTGCGCATGGGGTGGAAACGCGGCTCGCCTCGGTCACGGAATCGCTGTTCGATCCGGTGATCCGGCTGGGGGTGACGGGGCTGGCGCGGGCGGGCAAGACGGTGTTCATCACCTCGCTGGTGTCGAACCTGATGGACCGCGGGCGCATGCCGCAGCTGCGCGCCGCGGCCGAGGGGCGGATCGAGGCGGTGTGGTTGCAGCCGCAGCCCGACGACACCGTGGCGCGGTTCGACTACGAGGGCCACCGCGCCGCGCTGACGGGCGATGCCCCGCGCTGGCCGGACTCCACCCGGGCGGTATCGGAACTGCGGCTGTCGTTCCGGCTGCGGCCCTCGGGGCTTTTGGGCGGGCTGCGGGGGCCGAAGCGGCTGCATCTCGACATCATCGACTATCCGGGCGAATGGCTGCTGGACCTGACGCTGCTGGACAAGGGCTATCAGGACTGGGCGGCGCAGGTGCTGGACCGGTTGGCGCGGCGGCCCGAGGGCGCGGCCTATCTGGCCCGCGTTCAGGCGGCCGATGCCGCCGCCCGGCTGGACGAGGCGCAGGCGCAGGGCCTTGCCGCCGACTATACCGCCTGCCTGTCGGCGCTGCGGGCGGCGGGGCTGTCGGATGTGACGCCGGGCCGGTTCCTGATGCCCGGGGATCTGGCCGGGTCGCCCGCGCTGACCTTCGCCCCCCTGCCGCGCCCCGACAATCCGCCCCGAGGCAGCCTGTGGCGGGAAATGGAACGGCGCTACGATGCCTACCGCACCCGCGTCGTCCGCCCGTTTTTCCGCGACCATTTCGCCCGGATCGACCGGCAGGTGGTGCTGGTCGATGCGCTCGGCGCGATCCACAACGGCCCCGCGGCGGTGGAGGATCTGCGCCGCACGCTGGCCGATGTGCTGACCGCCTTCCGCCCCGGGCGCAACGGGGTGCTGGCGGAACTGGTGCGGGGGCGGCGGGTGGAACGGATCCTCTTCGCCGCGACCCGGGCCGACCATCTGCACCACACGCAGCACCCCCGGCTGGCCGCCATCCTCGCCGCGCTGCTGCGCGAAGCGAAGGACCGCGCGGATTTCGCCGGGGCGGAAACCGCGGCGATGGCCATCGCATCCCTGCGCGCGACGACAGAGGCAGAGGTGCCCGTGGCGGGCGGGCGCATGGTGCAGGGGGTGCGCGGCACGCTGTTGTCCACCGGCAGGCAGGCGCTGATGTATGCGGGCGAACTGCCCGCCGACCCCGCCCGCCTGCTGTCGCCCGCGCGCGAGGGGGCGGAGGGGTGGCTGGATGCCGATTATGCGGTGATGACCTTGGCGCCCGCGCGGATGGCTCTGGTCCCGGGCGAGGGGCTGCCCCATATCCGGCTGGACCGCGCCGCCGAATTCCTGCTGGGCGACCGGCTGCGCTGAGCGGAGGACCGCATGACCGACCCCAGGGATGACCTGAACCGCCCCATTGTCGTGGAGTTGGACGAGGGCGAGGCGCCTTCGCCCGCGCTGGCCCCGCCGGTGCCCGACGGGCCGGGGGCCGATGGTGCCGTCATGCAGCGCGCGATGCGGATCGGCGCGCGGCGGGGCTCGGCGGCGGGGCGGTTCTTTCTTTGGGCCCTGGGGGCGCTCTTCACCTTCGTGATCTCGGTCGCGGCCTGGGATTATGTGTGGGGGCTGGTGGCGCGCAACGCGGTGCTGGGGGCGATCGCCACGGTGCTGCTGGCGGCGGTGGTGATCGGCGCGCTGGTGCTGGCGCTGCGCGAGGCGGTGGCGTTTTCGCGCATCGCCCGCATCGACGGGCTGCGCGCGCGGGCCGCCGCGGTGCTGGTGCAGGGCGATCTGCCGGGCGCGCGGGCGGTGCTGGCGGAACTGGACCGCCTTTATGCCGGCCGGCCCGAATCCGCCCGCGCGCGGCAGCGGCTGGCGGAACTGGCGCCGGAACTGCTCGATGCCGATGCGATATTGTCGCTGGCGGAAACCGAACTGCTGGCGCCCCTCGACCGCGCCGCGACGGCGGAAATCGAGGCCGCATCCCGCGCCGTCGCCGCCACCACCGCGCTGGTGCCGCTGGCGCTGGCCGACGTGGCGGTGGCGCTTGGCGCGAACCTGCGCATGATCCGCCGCATCGCCGAAATCTACGGCGGGCGGGCAGGGTCGTTCGGCAGCTGGCGGCTGATGCGGCGGGTGTTCACCCATCTGCTGGCCACCGGGGCGGTGGCGGTGGGCGACGACCTCATATCCTCGGTCGCGGGGGGCGGCGCGCTGGCCCGCCTGTCGCGCCGTTTCGGCGAGGGGGTGGTGAACGGCGCGCTGACCGCGCGGGTGGGCATCGCGGCGCTGGAGGTCTGCCGCCCGCTGCCCTTCGCCGCCATGGCCGAACCGCGCATCACCGCGATTCTGGGCCGCAGCCTGACCGGGCTTTTCGACCGCACCGGGCGCGACGGCGGGCCCGCCTGATCCACTGGACCCTTCGCCGCGCTGCCGCTATAGAGCCCGCATGACCCTGCGCGCCGCAACAGTGATCCGAATTAGCGGCCCGGCGTCCTGATCCGTCAGGGCCGCCGGGGTCTTTTCGCCTTTCCCACCGGATCACGCCAAGGACCGCTTTCATGTGCGCCGATACGCCCGACTACCGCGACACCGTTTTCCTGCCCGAGACCGATTTTCCCATGCGCGCCGGCCTGCCGCAGCGCGAACCCGACTGGCTGGCGCATTGGGCGCGGATCGGCATCTATGACCGGCTGCGGGAAAAGGCGGCAGGGCGCACGCCCTTCACCCTGCATGACGGCCCCCCTTACGCGAACGGCAACCTGCATATCGGCCATGCGCTGAACAAGGTGCTCAAGGATTTCATCGTCCGGTCGCAGCAGATGCTGGGCCATGACGCGCGCTATGTGCCGGGCTGGGATTGCCACGGCCTGCCGATCGAATGGAAGATCGAGGAACAGTACCGCGCCAAGGGCCTGAACAAGGACGAGGTGGATGTGGTCGCCTTCCGCCAGGAATGCCGCCGCTTTGCCGAACACTGGATCGACGTGCAGCGCGAGGAGTTCAAGCGCCTCGGCGTCACCGGCAACTGGGCCGACCCCTACCTGACGATGGATTTCCACGCCGAGGCGGTGATCGCCGAGGAATTCATGAAGTTCCTCATGAACGGGTCGCTCTATCAGGGGTCCAAGCCCGTGATGTGGTCGCCGGTGGAAAAGACCGCACTGGCCGAGGCAGAGGTGGAATACCACGACCACACCAGCCACACGATCTGGGTGCGGTTCAAAGTCGTTGAGGCACCGAACGCTAACGATCCGCTGCCTGGAACGATCGACCAGCAGTTTACGCCGATCAAGGACCGTGAACTGGGTTCGGTGCGCGCAAACCCCGCTGCGACAGCGCGATTGGCTGACGCATCTGTCGTGATCTGGACAACGACTCCTTGGACGATCCCTCAGAACCGGGCGGTGGCGTTCAGTCCAGATGTTGCTTACGGTCTTTACATCGTGATCGACAATACTACGGAAGGCGCATCGGCTAAGGCGGGTGAGTTGCTACTCATTGCCGACAATCTGGCAGGGGCTTGTCAGCAAGCATCGCGGGCGACGTTCCAGAAGGTGCGGAGCGTGTCACGCGAAGAGTTGGCTTCTATGATCCTTGCCCATCCCTATCGCGGCCTGCCCGAGGGCAAGGGTGAGTGGGACTATGACGTGCCGCTGCTGCCGGGCGATCATGTGACCGACGATGCGGGCACCGGGTTCGTGCATACCGCGCCCTCGCATGGGGACGACGACTATCAGATGGGTCTGAAATTCGGCCTGCCGATGACCTGGAACGTCGAGCCCGACGGGTCCTACCGGCAGGATCTGCCGGTGTTCGGCGGCCAGCACATCATCCTGCCCGATGGCAAGGAAGGCCCGGCGAATGTCAGCAACATCAAGGCGCTGGCGGGGCAGGGGGCGCTGCTGGCCAAGGGCAGGATGAAGCATTCCTACCCGCATAGCTGGCGGTCCAAGGCGCCGCTGATCTACCGCAACACGCCGCAGTGGTTCGCCGCCATCGACAAGGTGCTCGACGACGGGATGGGCACTTTTGGCGACACGATCCGGCGGCGTGCGCTGACCTCGATCACGCAACTGGTGGAATTCACCCCGGTCTCGGGGCGCAACCGGCTGCATTCCATGATCGAGGCGCGGCCGGACTGGGTGCTGAGCCGCCAGCGCGCCTGGGGCGTGCCGCTGACCTGTTTCGTGAAAAAGGGCGCCAAACCGACCGACCCGGATTTCCTGTTGAAGAACGCGCAGGTCAACGCCCGCATCGTCGCGGCGTTCGAGGCCGAAGGCGCCGATGTCTGGTATGTGCAAGGATTCAAGGAAAAGATCCTGCAAGGCATCGTCGATCCGTCGGATTATGAACAGATCTTCGACGTGCTGGACGTGTGGTTCGATTCTGGGTCCACCCATGCCTTCGTGCTGCGCGACCGCCCCGACGGCACCGCGGACGGGATCGCGGACCTTTACCTCGAGGGCACCGACCAGCACCGGGGCTGGTTCCATTCCTCGATGCTGCAAGCCTGCGGCACCAAGGGCCGTGCGCCCTACCGGGGCGTGCTGACGCATGGCTTCACGCTGGACGAGAAGGGCATGAAGATGTCCAAGTCGCTCGGCAATACCGTCGCGCCGCAAGCGGTGATCGACGAATACGGCGCCGATATCCTGCGGCTGTGGGTGGCGCAGTCGGATTACACCGCCGACCTGCGCATCGGGAAGGAAATCCTCAAGGGCGTTGCCGACAGCTATCGCCGGCTGCGCAACACCATGCGCTTCCTGCTGGGCAACCTCGCCGGGTTCACCGAAGAAGAACGGGTGGAACCCGCCGCGATGCCGGAACTGGAACGCTGGGTCCTGCACCGGCTGGCCGAACTGGACGCCGAGGTCCGCAAGGGCTACGCCGCCTACGACTTCCAGGGCGTGTTCCAGAAGCTTTTCACTTTTGCGACATCCGACCTGTCGGCTTTCTACTTCGACGTGCGGAAAGATGCACTTTACTGCGATCCGCCCGCATCCGCCCGCCGCCGTGCCTGCCGCACGGTGCTGGACATCCTGTTCCACCGGCTGACCACCTGGCTGGCCCCCATCCTCGTCTTCACGATGGAGGATGTGTGGCTGTCGCGCTTTCCGGGCGCGGACAGTTCCGTCCACTTGCAGGACATGCCCGCCACGCCCGCCGGCTGGCTGGACGAGGCGCTGGCGCAGAAATGGCAGGGCATCCGCCAGACCCGCCGCGCCGTGACCGCCGCGCTGGAGGTGCAGCGCGCGGCCAAGGTCATCGGGGCGAGCCTGGAGGCCGCGCCGGTCGTCCATGTCGCCGATGCGGGCGTGCTGGCGGCGTTGAAGGGGGTGGATTTCGCCGAACTCTGCATCACCTCCGCCATCGTGCTGACGGGCGACCCCGAACCGGCAGAGGCGTTCCGCCTGCCCGAGGTGCCGGGCGTGGGCGTGGTGTTCGAAAAGGCGGAAGGCGAGAAATGCGCCCGCTGCTGGCAGATCCTGCCCGATGTGGGCAGCCATGCGCATGCCCATACCTGCAAACGCTGCAACGACGCGCTGGCCTGATCGCGGGCCCCGCCGCGTTCAGGCGCGGCGGGGCGGCACGATCTGCTGCGCGATGCCCACCAGCACCAGATAGACCGAGGTCACGACCAGCCCCCAATGCGCCCAGCTTTCGGGGTGGAAATCCACCACCGCGGCCCAGGCGGCAAAGAAGGTCCAGGCCAGCGCCACCGGCAGCGTCACCCCCCGCCAGCGTTCCGTGCGTACCGGGTGGACGAATTTCAGCGGCGTGAACATCGCCCCCGCCAGCACCACGACGATCGCCAGCGTCACCCAGAAATCGGGGTGCAGCGCAAAGATCACCACCGCCACCATGTTCCAGCAGGCGGGAAAGCCGGAAAACGAATTGTCCTTCGTCTTCATGCGCGTATCGGCGAAATAGAGCGCCGAGGCGAAGGTGATGACCCCGATCGCCACCCAGCCCGTCCAGCCGGGCAGCAAGCCGCTGGCGAACAGCGCATAGGCCGGGATGAACACATAGGTCAGGTAGTCGATGATCAGATCGAGGATCACCCCGTCGATCTGCGGCGCATGCATGCGCACGCCATAGCGGCGGGCGAGCGGGCCGTCGATGCCATCGACCACGAAGGCGACGACGAGCCAGCCGAACATCAGGCTCCACTGCGCCTGTACGGCGGCAAGCATCGCCAGCATCGAAAAGACCGCCCCCGTGGCGGTCAGCAGGTGGACGGAGTAGGCTTTGAAGAAGGGATTCATCTGCTGGTGATGCGCGAAAACGGGTGGCGATGCAATGCGGCAGTGGGGGGAAGGCGTCACGCGCGCGGATGGGCGCGGTCGTAGACCTCCATCAGCCGGGCGGCGTCGACGGCCGTATAGGCCTGCGTGGTGGACAGGGATTCGTGGCCCAGCAATTCCTGGATCGCGCGCAGGTCGCCCCCGGCCGACAGCAGATGCGTGGCGAAGGAATGGCGCAGCGCGTGGGGCGTCGCGGTCGCGGGCAGGCCGAGCCGGTGCCGCAGCCGTTCCATCGCCGCCTGCACGGGGCGAGGCGACAGCGGGCCGCCGCGGACGGCGCGAAAGAGGGGGGCCGCGGGTGTCAGGTCATGCGGGCAGGCCGCGACATAGGCCGCCACCGCCGCGCGGGCCGCGGGCAGCACCGGCACCATGCGCTGCTTGCCGCCCTTGCCGGTGATGCGCAGCGTATCGGGCAGGGGATGGGCGGCCCCGGTCAGCGCCAGCGCCTCGGATATCCGCAGGCCGCAGCCGTAAAGCAGCGTCACCACCGCGGTGTCGCGCGCGCCGACCCAATCGTCGCGCGCATCCTCGCCCACCCCGTCCAGCACCGCGCGGGCGGCATCCTCGGCCAGCGGGCGGGGCAGTTTGCGGCGATAGCGCGGGCTGCGCGCGGCCAGAACGGCGGTGGCATCCGCCCCCTGCCGGTCGGCCAGCCAGCGGGTGAAGCCCTTGACCGCCGACAGCCGCCGCGCAGTGGACCGGGGCGAGACCCCGCGCGCGGATTCGGCGGCCATATAGGCGCGGATGTCGGCCTGCGGCAGGGTGGCCAGCGCCGCCAGCCCCTCGGCCCCGCCGCGATATTCGGCGAGGAAGGCCAGATACCGGCCCACGTCGCGGGCATAGGCCGAAACCGTCGCCTCTGCCGCGCCGTCGAGCGCGCGCAGATGCGACAGCCATTGTTCCAGCGCGTCGCGCGCGGCGGGGGATATGGCCAGACTGCCCGTCATGGCCGGGCCGCTCATGACAGCCAGCGGCGCATCACCCGCTCGAACACCCCGGCGAAGAAGGCCAGCAGGTCGGTGCCATGCGTGGGGCGGAACTGGTGGGGATCCTCGGATCCCAGCACCAGCATCCCCGGCAGCCGCCCCTTGCCGAAGTCGAGCCGCATCATCGCCTCGGACCTTATATGTTCGGCCATAGCGCCATGCACGCGCGCCGAATCCGGGATCGCCTGCCGCAGCACGACCGTGCGCACCGGCACGTTGCGCCCGGCGGTCAGGTAATCGTCGATGAAGCCCGGTTCGGCCACGCACAGAACCTCGCCCAACCGGCGGATGGCGGGGTCGTCGGGGTTCTGCACGCTTTCCAGCACCAGCCGGATCGAATCCACCCGCAGCGTTTCCGCCACCGGCCCGGCGAGGCCGGCGAGGAAATCCTCGAAGCTCAGCGGGTCGAGCATCGACAGGATCGCGCGGTGCACCATGTTGGTGCCGGCGAGGTTTTCATAGGCGGCGGCGATGACGGAACGGTGCGTGTCCTCCAGCCGGTCGAGCCGGCCTTCCAGACGCTTCATCGCCACGCCGCGCAGATCGACGATGTTCTCGCCCATCGCGCGGTCGTTCGCCGCGATCAGCGCGCGCATCATCTCGGCGTCCTCGAGGATCAGTTCGGGATCCGACAGGATCCTGTCGCGGATTTCCTCGCTGATGCCCTGCGCCCCTGCACTCTCGCCCATGCCGTCCTGCCCGTTCACGTTTCCGTCCCGCGAGCCTAGCACCGGATCACAGGATTTTCTGCCCCGTTTTCGCCCAGTCGGCCATGAACTGTTCCAGCCCCTTGTCGGTCAGGGGGTGGCTGGCCAGCGCCTTGATCACCGAAGGCGGCGCGGTCATCACGTCGGCGCCCACCAGGGCTGCCTGTTTCACATGGTTCACGCTGCGGATCGAGGCGGCGAGGATTTCGGTCTTGAAGTCGTAATTGTCATAGATCTGGCGGATTTCCGCGATCAGTTCCATGCCGTCGAGGTTGATATCGTCAAGCCGCCCGATGAAGGGGCTGATGAAGGTCGCCCCCGCCTTGGCCGCCAGAAGCGCCTGGTTGGCGCTGAAACACAGCGTCACGTTGACCATGAAGCCCTCGGACGACAGCACCTTGCAGGTCTTGAGCCCGTCCCAGGTCAGCGGCACCTTGACGGCGATATTGGGGGCGATCGCGGCGAGCTTGCGGCCCTCTGCGATCATCTCGTCGGCTTTCAGCGCCACGACCTCGGCAGAGACGGGGCCGGCGACGATGCCGCAGATTTCCTTGGTGACTTCGAGGATGTCGCGCCCCGACTTCAGGATCAGCGAGGGGTTGGTGGTCACGCCGTCGACCATGCCGAGATCGTTGAGTTCGGCGATGGCGGGCACGTCGGCGGTGTCGACGAAGAATTTCATGGCGGGCTCCTGCGGCCGGTGTGGGGTTGGCGCCCTCTTACCCCATGGGGCGGGGGGCCGGAAGGATTTTCGTCCGAAAGCGCGCGGCCCCGGCGGCGGGGCCTCGCGCCGCCGCGCCGCCTCCTGTAGGCAGGGGGCATGAGTGGCGAGACCTTTCCCCCCGGCGTGCGCGTGGGCGTGCTGACCTCGGAACCCCCGGGGATGGTGCTGGATTACCGCGCCCCCGAAGGCGGCTGCGCCCTTGGGGATTTCGTCGAGGTACCGCTCGGCCCCCGGCGGGTGGCGGGCGTGGTCTGGGGTCCGGGCGAGGGGCGCATCGACCCCGCCCGCCTGCGCGCCGTCGCCCGCGTGCTCGACGTACCCCCGATGCGCGAGGAGTTGCGGGCCTTCCTGTCCCGCGCCGCCGACTATACCCTGACGCCCCCCGCGCTGATGCTGCGTCTGGCCACCCGCGCGCCCGGCCTGCTGGACCCGCCCGCGATGCGCCGTCTGGTCCACGCCACGGGCACGGCCCCCGACCGTATGACCACGGCCCGCGCGCGCGTGCTGGAGGTTCTGGCCGATCATGGCGGCGCGGGCTTCACCGCGGCGGAACTGGCGGGGTTGGCGGGGGTGGGTGCGACGGTGGTCAAGGGGCTGATCGCGCAGGGCGCGCTGCTGGAATCAGAGGCCCCGCGCGACACGGCCTTGCCCCGGCTGGACCCGGCCCATGCCGTGCCCGTCCTGACCGAAGGCCAGGCCGCCGCCGCCGCCGCCCTGCGCGAGGATATGACGGCCGACGCCTTCCGCCCCACGCTGCTCAAGGGCGTCACCGGGTCGGGCAAGACCGAGGTGTATCTGGAGGCCGTGGCCGAATGTCTGGCGCGCGGCCGTCAGGCGCTGGTCCTGCTGCCGGAAATCGCGCTGACGGCGGAATTTCTGGTGCGCGTCGAGGCGCGGTTCGGCGCGCGGCCGGGCGAGTGGCATTCGGGCGTGACCCAGACCGAGCGGCGGCGGCTGTGGAAGATGGCGGCGACGGGCGGGGTGGGGCTGGTCGTCGGCGCGCGATCCGCGCTGTTCCTGCCG
Organism: Ruixingdingia sedimenti; assembly: GCF_031432425.1. Lineage (NCBI taxonomy): Bacteria > Pseudomonadati > Pseudomonadota > Alphaproteobacteria > Rhodobacterales > Paracoccaceae > Ruixingdingia > Ruixingdingia sedimenti. The sequence continues at coordinate 52,690 of NZ_JAVKPH010000020.1, forward strand.
TTCCGCGATCTGGGCCTGATCGTGGTGGATGAGGAACACGACACCTCCTACAAGCAGGAGGACGGCGTTCTCTACAACGCGCGCGACATGGCAGTGCTGCGCGCCTCCATCGCCGGTTGCGCGGTGGTGCTGGCGTCGGCCACGCCGAGCCTGGAAACCTGGGTCAATGCCGCCACCGGCCGTTACGCGCGGCTCGATCTGCCCGCGCGCTTCGGCACCGCGGAACTGCCTCAGATGCGCGCGATCGATCTGCGCGCCGAACGGCTGGCGGCGGACCGCTGGATCTCGCCCACGCTGCAACAGGCGGTCACGGCGCGGATCGCGGCGGGCGAACAGGCGCTTTTGTTCCTCAACCGCCGCGGCTATGCCCCCGTCACCATCTGCCGCGCCTGCGGCCACCAGATCGGCTGCGACGATTGCGATGCGCGGCTGGTCGAACACCGCTTTCAGCGTCGGCTGGTCTGCCATCAGTGCGGCGCCAGCAAACCCCTGCCGGATGCCTGCCCCGCCTGCGGGGTGGAAGGCCGCCTTGCCGCCGTTGGCCCCGGCGTGGAACGCATGGCCGAAGAGGCCGCAAGCCTCTGGTCCGAGGCGCGGATCCGCATCCTGTCGTCCGACCTTTTCGCCTCGGCCCGCGCGCTCAAGGCCGAAATCGCGCTGATCGCCGAAGGCGGGGCCGATATCATCATCGGCACCCAGATCGTCGCCAAGGGCCACAACTTTCCGCTGCTGACGCTGGTCGGCGTGATCGACGCCGACCTCGGCCTGCAAGGGTCCGACCTGCGCGCGGCGGAACGCACGTTTCAGCTGATGCGGCAGGTGTCGGGCCGGGCCGGGCGGGCGGAACGGCCGGGGCTGGCGCTGCTCCAGACCCATCAGCCCGACCACCCGGTGATCCGCGCCATCCTCGGCGGCGAGGAAGATGCCTTCTGGCGGGCAGAGGCCGACGCCCGCCGCGCCGCCGGCATGCCCCCCTTCGGGCGGCTCGCCGGCATCATCCTGTCGGGGCCCGACCTGCCGGCGGTGTTCGAGGCCGGCGCCGAACTCGCCCGCCGCGACGGCCCCCTGCGCGCGATCGGCGCGCAGGTCTGGGGCCCGGCGCCCGCCCCCATCGCCCGCATCCGCGGCCGCCACCGCGTGCGCCTGCTGGTCAAGGCCGACCGCACAGCGCCCCTGCAACCCGCACTCGCCGCCTGGGCCGGCCAACTGCGCCTGCCCGCCACCCTGCGCCTCGCCATCGACATCGACCCGCAAAGCTTCCTGTAAAAACACCGCCTTCATTTTCTGTCCAGAAATATCCCGGGGGTCCGGGGGCTGGCCCCCGGCGCGCCGCCAATCACCTGCACCACCATTGCCTGATCCCCCCGCCTCCCCCATATTTCCCGTATAAAAGGGAGGCCCCGATGTTTTCTCTCACCCGCAAACCGCTCGACCTCGTGCCGCCGGATCAGGCCCTGCCGGGCCGCGCGACGCCCATTCCCACGGCGGAACGGCATTTTCTGTCGGACCTGCCGCTGAAATCCCCCGTCCCCGAAGGGATGGAACAGGCGATGTTCGGCATGGGCTGTTTCTGGGGGGTGGAGCGGATCTTCTGGCAACTGCCGGGCGTCTGGCTGACCATGGCGGGCTATGCCGGCGGCCATACCCCGAACCCCACCTATCAGGAGGTCTGCACCGGCCGCACCGCGCATAACGAGGTCGTGCGGCTGATCTTCGACCCCGCCAAGATCGGTTATGAAAGCCTGTTGCGCGTGTTCTGGGAAAACCACGATCCGACGCAGGGCATGCGGCAGGGCAACGATGTGGGTACGCAGTACCGTTCCGGTATCTACACCTATACCGAGACGCAGCAGAAACAGGCAGAGGCCAGCCGCGCCGTCTATCAGCACCGGCTGATGCGCGCCCGGCACGGCGCGATCACCACCGAGATCCTGCCCGCGCCCGCCTTCTGGTTCGCCGAGGACTATCACCAGCAGTACCTCGCCAAGAACCCCGGCGGCTATTGCGGCGTCGGCGGCACCGGGGTCAGTTGCCCCATCGGGCTGGCCGTCTGATCTTCTTGACGCGGGCCGGGGCCGGGCGTATCCGGCCCCGACCCCATGAAAGGCCCGCGCCATGACCACCTATTCCGCCCTGACGACCCTGCCCGGCGAAGACGCGGCGCGCAGCCTTGCCGATGCGATGGAGGGCATGACGCCCGAACCCACCGGCGTCGGCGTGTTCGAGATCGAGGACGGGTCGGGCCTGTGGGAGGTGGGGGGATATTTCCTCGAAAAACCCGATGCCGCGACACTGACCCTGCTGGCGATGGCCTTCGGCGCGCAGCCCTTCGCCGTGTCGGAACTGCCGGACATCGACTGGGTGGCCAAGGTCCGGCGCGAATTGCATCCGGTGGAGGCCGGGCGGTTCTTCGTCTATGGCAGCCATGACGCCGACAAGGTGCCCCCGGGGCGCATCGCGCTGCAGATCGAGGCGACGGTGGCCTTCGGCACCGGCCACCACGGCACGACGCTGGGCTGTCTGCGCGCGCTCGACCGGCTGGTGGATGCGGGGGTGGTGGCCCAGAACGTGGCCGATATCGGCTGCGGCACCGGCGTGCTGGCGATGGCGGCGGCGCGGGTGTTCCCCAATCCGGCGATCGCGTCCGATATCGACGCGGTGGCGGTCGAGGTGGCAGAGGCGAACGTGGCCGTCAACGGGCTCGACGGAAGGGTGGAGTGCATCGAGGCCGCGGGGTTCGACCATCCGCGCCTGCACACCGCCGCGCCCTTCGATCTGGTCTTTGCCAATATCCTCAAGGGCCCGCTGGTGGAACTTGCGCCCGACATGGCCGCGCATATCGCGCCGGGGGGGCGGGCGATCCTGTCGGGGCTGCTGGTGGTGCAGGCCCCGGCGATCCTCGATGCCTATGCCGCGCAGGGATTCCGGCTGGAATGGCGCGAGGACATCGGCGAATGGTCGGCCCTGACGCTGGTCCGCGGCTGAGTTGCCGCGGGGCAGAATAAGGCGGAGGGTCGAATTGGTTCCCGCTTTGTCCTGTCAACTCTCCTTCTGGTTGTGCTATTTCCGGCTCTGGCGAACGGACTGTTGCCCGGTGCGGGAATAATCCGCCGCATTCACGACACATTTCGCCCATAGACCTGCCACAGGTGGCGGCGCGTGGTTTAGGAGTTGTGTCATGGCCGACCCGAATCTTCGGGATTTCTATGGCCGTCTCGATCGTATCGAGAAAGCCCATCAACGAGGATATGGTTTCGAGGCGGCCGGCACGCTCGGCCGGTCGCATTACGGGCGCGGGCGCCGTCCGGGCGTCGGCGTCGTCGCCCCGGCGGTTTTCGTCGCCACGGCGGTGATCCTGCTCAAGGCGCTGATCCATCACGGTATCGGTGCAGGTGTCTATGATGCGCGTGTGGCCGATCTGTGGCAGGGGCAGACCGCGCTGGAACGGATCGGGGCTGCCGTGATGCAGGCCGATCCGGCGACGCTGTGGCTGTCGGATCTGATCGCGCGGCTGCTGGCCTGATCCCTGCGGAAAACCCAAAAGGGCCGCGCCGGTATTTCCGGCAGCGGCCCTTGCGGTTCGGTCGTCGGTTGTTCGGGCCCCGGAACGGCCCGGGGCTGGGCGGGCTCAGTGCCCGGTGGCGACCCGGTCGATTTCGCCCCGGGTCAGCCCGATGTCTTCCAGTTCGCGGTCCGTCAGGCGCGACAGCGCATTGCGCGTCACGCGGGCGTCGTTCCACGCCGCGATCGCGGCGATGACGGCGCCGACGAAGTTCCCGAGCCGGCCCCCGAACAGGGTGCCCGCAACGGCCGGGCGGTTGCTATCGAAAGCGGCCATGATGGTATCCTTCACGTTCTGCCTGTGTCGAAGGCATTGCCTTCTGCGGTGCAGATAGGATTGCTGCGGGTGCAAAGCAATCGCCATCGGGGCAAGGCCGGCTTGCGCCCCGTGCAACCCGGAATGCGTGGCCCATGCGTACCCCGAGGGGATTGCGCTGGCGGATGTTCGCGTTTCGTGCTATCGGCTGGCGAAACGGCGGCAGAACGGGCAGGCGAGTGGAGGCGGGATGCGCGTGATCGGCATCGACCCGGGGTTGCGCAACCTCGGCTGGGGCGTGATCGACGTCGCGGGTGCGCGGCTGAGCCATGTCGCCAACGGCATCTGCCATTCCGATACCGGCGATCTGGCCGAACGGCTGTGCCGGCTGCATGCCGAACTGACCGATGTCATCGCCCGTTTCGCGCCCGATCATGCGGCGGTGGAACATACTTTCGTCAACAAGGATGCGGTGGCGACGCTGAAGTTGGGCCAGGCCCGCGGCATCGCGCTGCTGGTGCCGGCGCAGGCGGGGCTGCGGGTGGGCGAATATGCCCCGAACGCGGTGAAAAAGACGGTGGTGGGCGTGGGCCATGCCGCCAAGGTGCAGGTGGATCACATGGTGCGGCTGCACCTGCCGGGCGCGGCGATCGCGGGGGCGGATGCGGCCGATGCGCTGGCGGTGGCGATCTGCCATGCGCATCACCTGCAATCTGCCGGCCGGCTGGAGGCCGCGGTGAAAAGGGCGGCGGGATGATCGGCAAGCTGTCGGGCGTGGTGGACTGGAAGGGCGAGGGGCAGGTGCTGCTCGACGTGCGCGGGGTGGGCTATGTCGTGCATGTGTCCGACCGCACGCTCGCCGCGCTGCCCGGGCCGGGCGAGGCGGCGGCGCTTTATACCGACCTTCTGGTGCGCGAGGATCTGTTGCAGCTCTTCGGTTTTCCGACCCTGCTGGACCGCGAATGGCACCGCTTGCTGATGACGGTGCAGGGGGTGGGGGCCAAGGCGTCGATGGCGATCCTCGGCGTGCTGGGGGCAGAGGGCGTGGGCCGGGCCATCGCGCTCGGGGATGCGCGGGCCATTCAGGCAGCACCCGGCATCGGCCCCAAGATCGCGCAGCGCGTGGTGCTGGAACTGAAGGCCAAGGCCCCGACGGTGATGGCGATGGCGGGCCGGATGGGCGCACCCGCGCTGGCCGATGCGCCGGTGGAACCGGCCGCCGCCCCTGCGCCCCGCCGCACCAGGGCCGCGCCGCCCCCCGCCCCGCCGCCGCGTGCCGTCCATGCGGCGGATGCCCTGTCGGCGCTGGTGAACCTCGGCTACGGGCAGGGCGAGGCGGCGGCGGCGGTGGCGCAGGCGGGTGACGATCTGCCCGAGGCCGATACCGCGGGCCTGATCCGGGCGGCGCTGAAACTGTTGCAGCCGAAGGGATGACGATGACCCCCGACCCGATGCTGCGCCCCGAAAAGCTGCCCGAGGATGCAGACCGCGCGCTGCGCCCCGAACGGCTGGAGGATTTCATCGGCCAGGCCGAGGCGCGGGCGAACCTGCGCGTGTTCGTCGAAAGCGCCCGTGTACGGGGCGAGGCGATGGACCACACGCTGTTCCACGGCCCCCCCGGTCTGGGCAAGACGACGCTCGCCCAGATCATGGCGCGCGAACTGGGGGTGGGGTTCCGCATGACCTCTGGGCCGGTGCTGGCCAAGGCGGGGGATCTGGCGGCGATCCTGACCAATCTGGAACCGCGCGACGTGCTGTTCATCGACGAGATCCACCGCCTGTCCCCGGTGGTCGAGGAGGTGCTCTATCCGGCGATGGAGGATTTCGCGCTGGATCTGGTGATCGGCGAGGGGCCGGCGGCGCGCACGGTGCGCATCGACCTGCAACCCTTCACGCTTGTGGGCGCCACGACACGGCTGGGCCTGCTGACCACGCCGCTGCGCGACCGTTTCGGCATCCCGACGCGGCTCCAGTTCTATACCGAGGACGAACTCGACCTGATCGTCGCCCGCGGCGCCCGCCTGCTGGGCGTGCCCGCCGACCCCGAGGGCACGCGCGAGATCGCGCGCCGCGCCCGCGGCACCCCGCGCATCGCCGGCCGGCTGCTGCGCCGGGTGGTGGATTTCGTGACCGTCGAGGGCGACGGCCGGCTGACCCGCGCCATCGCCGACCGCGCCCTGACGCGGCTGGGGGTGGACGGGCTCGGGCTCGACACCGGCGACCGGCGGTATCTGGAACTGATCGCGCAGCATTACGGCGGCGGGCCGGTGGGGGTGGAAACGCTGGCCGCCGCGCTGTCGGAAAGCCGCGATGCGATCGAAGAGGTGATCGAGCCCTATCTGCTGCAACAGGGCCTGCTGCAACGCACCCCGCGCGGGCGGATGCTGGGGCAGCGCGGCTGGCAGCACCTGGGCCTGCCCGCCCCGCGCCTGCCGGGGCAGGCGGAACTGTTCGAGTAACTTGGCGGCGCGCCTGTGGCAGGCGGGGCAGGGGGCATTCTGCCCCCTCTTGGCTGCGCCAATTCACCCCCTGAGGATATTTAAGGACAGAAAGTGAAGAAGGGCGCGCCCTGCACCACTTTCTGTCCTTAAATATCCCCGCCAGAGGGCGCCGACATCTCCGCCCGCACCGCCGCCGGGTGCTGTTCATTTCCGCCGCCGCAAGCTATCACCACCTGCGCAGCAACACCGAGGCCCGGCATGACCCCGGAAACCGTCATCCCCTTCTTCACCCGCGCCGACGGGCAGTATCTGTTCGCCCGCTGGGGCCGCCCCGTCGTGCCGGTGGTTTTCGGCGTCGAGGATGCGACGCTGACCACCGTCAAGGGCGCGCTGGAGGCCGTGTGCACGCTCGCCGGCCATCGGATGGCCGAGACGGACCCGGAACTGGGCGCCAACCTCATGGTGTTCTTCTGCCGCGACTGGGCCGAACTGCTGGCGGTGCCGAACCTCGACCGGCTGGTCGAGGGGCTCGGCCCCCTCGTCGCGCGGCTGGAGGCGGAGGGGGCGAACCAGTACCGGGTGTTCCGCTTCGATGCGGGGGGCGCGATCCGGGCGGCCTTCGTGTTCCTGCGCATGGATGCGCATCTGGCGGCGGTGCAGGCCGAGGTGCTGGCTTTGGGTCAGGCGGTGCAGGCGATCCTGCTGTGGTCGGACCGCGCTTTCGCGACACGCGCGCCGTTGGCCGAGGCGGGGGGCCATGTGATCCTGCATCCCGAGGTCGCGGCGCTGATCCGTGCCGCCTATGACCCGGTTCTGCCCGCGGTGGCGCGCGATCCGGCGCATGCGCTGCGGCTGGCGGCGCGCATGGGGCTTGCGCAGCCATGACCCATGTCCATCCCGTCCGCGTCTACTACGAGGACACCGATCTTGCCGGCATCGTCTATTACGCCAATTACCTGAAGTTCATCGAACGCGGGCGCAGCGAATGGGTGCGGGCGCTCGGGCTCGATCAGGCGCGGCTGAAGGCGGAGGAAGGCGTGGTCTTTGCCGTCCGCCGGGTGGAGGCCGACTATCTGTCGCCCGCGCGGTTCGACGACCTGCTGGAGGTGTGCACGGCTCCCGAATCCCTGACCGGCGCGCGGATCGTGCTGATGCAGGATGTCTGGCGGGGGGCGGAGCGGCTGTTTTCCGCCCGCGTCACGCTGGTCGCGCTGACCGCGGCGGGTACGCCGGGGCGGATCCCGCGCCGATTGCGCGATGCGTTGCCGGAGTTGTGACCGCTTCGCGGCGAAATCGTGCTGAACCTGTGGTGTTCCGGCTGTAAACGGCGTAGAAACCGGGTATGAGGCCGCGACGAACGGCCCTAGCTACGAGCAGGCAGTATGGAAACCGAAACCCTTGCGATGGCGCAGGAGATTGACTTCTCTCTGCTGGCCCTTTTCGCCCGTGCCACCTTCACGGTGAAGATCGTGATGATCCTGCTGATCGTCATGTCCTTCTGGTCCTGGGCGATCATCATCCAGAAACATATCCTCTATCGCCGGGCCCGGCGCGAGGCGGCGGAATTCGACGCCGCCTTCTGGTCGGGCGAGCCGCTGGACGAGCTTTACGACGCCATCGGCCCCGATCCCTCGGGGGCGTCGGAAAAGGTGTTCGCGGCCGGCATGACCGAATGGCGGCGCAGCCACCGGCAGGACGGGGGGCTGATCGCGGGCGCGCAGGCGCGCATCGACCGGTCGATGGACGTGGCGATCGCCAAGGAATCCGAACGGCTGAACAACGGGCTGTCGTTCCTGGCCACCACCGGGTCCACCGCACCCTTCATCGGGCTGTTCGGCACGGTCTGGGGCATCAAGCACGCTTTCGAGCAGATCGCGATCAGCCAGAACACCAACCTCGCCGTCGTCGCCCCGGGCATCGCCGAGGCGCTGCTGGCGACCGGCATCGGGCTTGTCGCCGCGATCCCGGCGGTGGTGTTCTACAACAAGCTCAACGCCGACAGCGAGCGGATCAGCGGCAGCTATGAGGCCTTCGCCGACGAATTCGCCACCATCCTGTCGCGCCAGCTGGACGCGGCCTAGGCCATGGGCGCGGGGGTCGTGCAGAACGGCGGCGGCGGGCGGCGGCGCGGGCGGCGGCGTGGCGGCGGCGCCAAGCCGATGTCGGAAATCAACGTCACGCCCTTCGTCGACGTGATGCTGGTGCTGCTGATCATCTTCATGGTCGCGGCGCCGCTGCTGACCGTGGGCGTGCCGGTGGAGCTGCCCAAGACCGCCGCCACCGCGCTGCCCACCGAACAGGAAGAGCCGCTGACGATCACGCTGACGGCGGACGGGCGGCTGATGATCCAGACCACCGAGGTCACGCAGGACGAACTGATCCCGCGGCTGCGCGCGATCGCGGCGGAACGCAAGGGCGACAAGGTGTTCCTGCGCGCCGATGGCACCATCGCCTATGCCGCGGTGGCGCAGGTGATGGGGGCGCTCAACGCCGGGGGTTTTCGCAATATCGGGCTCGTGACCGATACCGACGGCCCGCGCATGGACGGATCGGGTGGCTGAGCCGTGGACAACCGGACGGGCCTTGTCGTCTCGGGTATCGGCCATGTCGGCCTGATCCTGTGGCTGCTGGTAGGGGGGGTGTTCTTCCCCCCCGAACGGCTGCCCGAACCCGTGGCGACCGAGGTTTCGCTGCTGAGCAATGCGGAATTCGAGGCGATGGTCTCTGCCGCGCCCGCCCCGGGCGGGGCAGAGGCGCCCGCCGCCCCGGCCACGCCCGCGTCCGAGGCGCCGCCCGTGCCGGAACCCGTCGAGACGCCCGCGCCGCAGCCGGAATCCCCGGCGCAGCCGCCGGCCCCCCCGCGGGTGACGGCGCCCGAAAGCTCGCCCCGCCCGGCCGCGCGCCCGCAGCCGCAGCCGGAACCCCCGGCGCCCGAGCCCGAACCGGAACCGGAGCCCGAGCCCGAGCCGGCAGAGCCGGAACCCGTCGTGGCCCCGCCCCCGCCGGTGCCGCTGCCGCCGACCCCGCTGCCGCCGGCAGAGACGCCCAATACCACCACCGCACCCGAGACGAGCCCCCGGCCCCGTCCGCGCCCGGTCGAGCGCGTGGCCCCGACGCCGAGCGAGGCGCCCCCGCCCGACACCCGCGTGGCCGATGCGCCGGTGCCCGAGCGCACGCCCGATCCCGTGCCCGCACCGCAGCCCGAGCCCGAACGCCCCGCCGCCGCCCCGCCCGAGGCGACGACGCAGATCGTGACCGAGGCGACCGAGACCGAGGACAACCCCGCCCCGCCGGCGGTGGGCGCGCCGCGGACCAGCCCGCGGCCCAAGGCGCGGCCGGCGCGCACCGAAACCGCCGCCGCGCGGCCCGCGGCCCCGGCACCGGGAACACCCAGTACCCCCGCGACCCGGCCTTCGCCCCCCGCCGCCGGCGGCAGCAATGCGGCCCCGGCAGAGGACAATTCCGTGGCCGATGCGGTCGCCGCCGCCGTTGCCTCTGCCGTGGGGTCGGGCGGGTCCGGCACCGGCGGGTCGGGCAGCGCGCCTTCAGGCCCGCCGCTGACGGCGGGCGAGGTCGACGGCCTGCGCCGTGTGATCTCGCAATGCTGGAACACGGGTTCGGCCTCTACCGATGCCATGCGCAGCGTGGTGACGGTGGGCATCACGATGAAATCCGACGGCACGCCCGAATCCGTGCGGATGATTTCCGCCGAAGGCCCCACCGAGGCCGGGCGGAAGATCGCCTATGACATCGCCCGCCGCACCATTCTGCGCTGTGCGGGCAACGCCACCCTGCCGGCCGAGAAATACGACCATTGGCGCGAGATCGAGATGGTGTTCGACTACAACCGGATGCGCCTGCTGTGAGCCCCCGTGCCGCCCACGGGGATGTGATCGCGCCTTGCCGCAAGCCCATGGGCCGGCGCGCCGAAGCTGATAACATCGGGGCCCCGGCGCCCCGGGACCGAGAGAGGACGTGATGACCCTGACAAGAGTGATGACCCCGCTCTGCGTGCTGGCCGCCGCCGCTGCCCTTGCCCTTCCCGTCGCCACGGCGACGGCCCAGGCCGCCCCCCTCCGGATCGAGATCACCGAAGGCGTGATCGAGCCGCTGCCCTTCGCGGTGCCCGGCTTCATCGCCGAAACCGGCGCTGCGGCAGAGGCGGCGGCCAACATCACCCGGCTGATCGCGCAGGATCTGTCGGGCACCGGGCTGTTCCGCGAAATCCCCGCCAGCGCCCATATCGGCCGCGTCACCAGCTTCGACGCGCCCATCCAGTATCCCGACTGGCGCGCGATCAACGCGCAGGCGCTCGTCACCGGATCGGTGGGCGTGGCCGGGGGCGGGCGGCTGGTGGTCAAGTTCCGGCTGTTCGACGTGTTTTCCGGCCAGCAGATGGGCGAGGGGCTGCAATTCGTCGGCACCACCGCGAACTGGCGGCGGATGGCGCACAAGGTGGCCGATGCCGTCTATGCCCGCATCACCGGCGAGACCGGCTATTTCGACAGCCGCATCGTGTTCGTGTCCGAAAGCGGGCCCAAGAACGACCGGCGCAAGCGGTTGGCGGTGGCCGACTACGACGGTGCGAACCAGAGCTATCTGACCGATTCGAGCACCATCGTCATCGCCCCGCGCTTTTCCCCGCAGGGCGACCGGATCGTGTTCACCTCTTTCGGCACCGGATCGGCGCGCATCCATGTGATGGATACCGCCACGGGGCGCGAACGGGTTCTGGCGGACGCCCCCGGCACCACGACCTTTTCGCCCCGCTTTGCGCCGAACGGGCGGACGGTGGTGTTCTCGCAGGAACAGGGCGGCAATACCGACATCTACGCGATGGACATCGGCGGCGGGACGGCGACGCGGCTGACCTCGGCCCCGTCGATCGAGACCTCGCCCTCCTATTCCCCCGATGGCGGCCAGATCGCCTTCGAAAGCGACCGTTCCGGCACGCCGCAGATCTATGTCATGCCGGCAAGCGGGGGCGAACCGCGGCGGATCTCGAACGGCCGCGGCCGCTATGGCACCCCGGTCTGGAGCCCGCGGGGCGACCTGATCGCCTTCACCAAGCAACTGGACGGGCGGTTCCACATCGGCGTGATGCGCACCGACGGGTCCGAGGAACGGCTGCTGACCGCAAGCTTCCTCGACGAGGGGCCGACCTGGGCGCCGAACGGCCGCGTGATCATGTTCACCCGCGAGACGGCGGGCGAGGGCGGTGAGGCGGGGCTGTTCACCGTCGACATCACCGGGCGCAACGCGCCCCGGCAGGTGCCGGTGCAGGGGGCGGCCTCCGACCCCGCATGGTCGCCGCTGCTGCCCTGAGTTCCCGGGCCCCCGCGCCGCCATTGCGCCGGGGGCCCAGACTGCTACCATCGCCCGCGTGGCGCATCCGAATGAAGGACGACCCGATGACCTATTTCACCAAGGCCCTTTTCCTCGTCGCGGCGCTCGGCCTCGCCGCCTGCAACAACCCTGACCGCTATGGCGCCGGCGGCGCGGACGGGATGGGCGCGGGCGCGGGTTCCGGCGGCTATGGCAGCGGCATCACCACCGGCGGGCTCGGCGATCCGTCCGATCCGCGCTCGCAGGCCTATTTCCAACAGACCGTGGGCGACCGCGTGTTCTTCGCCGTGGACCAGAGCACCCTTTCCGACGAGGCGCGCGGCACGCTGAGCGGGCAGGCGCAGTGGCTGGCCGCGAACCCCGGCTATGCGCTGGTGATGGAAGGCCATGCCGACGAACAGGGCACCCGCGAGTACAACATCGCGCTGGGCTCGCGCCGGGCCAATGCCGCGCGCGACTATCTGGTCAGCCAGGGGGTGTCGCCGTCGCGCATCCTGCGCACCGTCAGCTATGGCAAGGAACGCCCGGTCGAGGTCTGTTCGTCCGAGGCCTGCTATGCCAAGAACCGCCGCGCCGTGACCGTGCTGTCGCTCGGCGCGGGCAGCTGAGGCGGGGGCGGCGATGCTGCGGCGGCTTGCCCTGACGGCCGTGCTGGCGGCGCTGCCCCTTGCCGGGGCGGCGCAGGACCGCGCGCAGACACTGGCGGACATCCGCGCCGAACTGGGTGCGCTGGGGCGCGAGATAGCCGCCCTGCGGGCCGAACTGGTCGGCACCGGGCAGGTGGCGCAGTTCGGCGGCGGTTCGGCGCTGGCGCGGATGGATGCGATCGAATCGGAACTGGTGCGCCTGACCGCGCGCACCGAGGATCTGGAATTCCGCATCCAGAAGATCGTGCAGGACGGCACCAACCGTCTGGGCGATCTCGAATTCCGCATCGTCGAACTGGAGGGCGGCGATCTGTCGTCGCTCGGCAATACCCCGCCGCTGGGCGGGGACGGGGCAACCGCCGGGGGGGCCGCGCCTTCCGCCCCGGTGCAGGCCGCGCCGCAGACCGCGGTGGCCGAACAGGCGGATTTCGACCGGGCCCGGGAGGTGCTCGGTCAACGTGACTTTCGGACCGCCGCGGACCTCTTTGCGGCCTATGCCGCGGCCTGGCCCGGCGGCCCGCTGACGGGCGAGGCGCTGCTGTTGCGCGGCGAGGCGCTGGAGGAACTGGCCGATTACCCCGGCGCGGCGCGGGCCTATCTGGAAAGCTTTTCGGGCTATCCCGACGGGCCGCATGCGGGCGAGGCGCTGTTCCGGCTGGGCCGCGCGCTGGGGCAGGCGGGGCAGGTGGCGGATGCCTGCATCATGCTGGGGCAGGTGGAACTGCGCTATCCCGCCAATCCCGCCGTGGCGGAGGCTTCGGTGGAAATGGGCCGGCTGGGGTGCAACTGACCCCGGGGGGGCCGGAACTGGCGGCGCATCTGCGTGCCGCGCTCGGCCCCGGGCCGGTGGGGGTGGCGGTCTCGGGCGGGGGCGATTCCGTCGCGCTGCTGCATCTGGCGGTGCGGGCGGGGATCGCGGTGCAGGCGGTGACGGTGGATCACGGCCTGCGCGCGGAAGCGGCGGCAGAGGCGGCAGAGGTCGCCCGCGCCTGCGCCGCCCTGGGGGTGCCTCATGACATTCTGCGCTGGCAATGGGACGGGCGCGGCAACCTGCAAGACGCCGCCCGCCGCGCCCGGCAGGCGCTGATCGCCGATTGGGCGCGCGGGCGGGGCCTTGGCGCGGTGGCGCTGGCCCATACCGCCGACGACCAGGCCGAAACCCTGCTGATGGAGCTGGCCCGCCGCGCCGGTGTGGACGGGCTGTCGGGCATGGCCGAATGCCGCCGTGCCGCGGGGGTGGACTGGCTGCGCCCCCTGCTGGGCGTGACCCGCGCCGCCCTGCGCGGCTGGCTGGCGGCAGAGGGGATCGGCTGGGCCGACGACCCGACCAATGCCGATCCGCGCTATGCCCGCGTGCGCATGCGCCGGGCGCTGGCCGGGCTGGGGCCGGTGGGCATCGACGCGGCGGGGTTGTCCGCTGTCGCCGGGCATCTGCAAGCCGCGCGCGCGGCGCTGGCCTGGCATGCCGAGGCCGCCGCGCGGCGCATCGCGGGGGTGGAGGCCGGGGATGTGGTGATCGACCGCGCGGCCCTTGCCGCGCTGCCCGATGAAACCCGGCGGCGGATTCTGCGCGCTGCGCTGGTCTGGATCGCCTCGGCGGAATATGGCCCACGCGCGCCGGCGCTGGCGCGGGCAGAGGCGGCGGCGCTGGCGGGCCGGGCGGCGACGCTGGCGGGGTGCCGCCTGCTGCCCGGGGGCCCCCGCCTGCGCATCACCCGCGAGGCGCGCGCGGTGGCCGCGACCGTCACCCCCACCGATGCGCTGTGGGATGGCCGCTGGCGGTTCGAGGGGCCGCATTCCAACGGCTTGACCCTGCGCGCGCTCGGCCCCGCGGGGCTGGCCGCCTGCCCGGACTGGCGCGCCGGCGGACTGCCGCGGGCAAGCCTTCTGGCGGCCCCCGCGGTCTGGCGGGGCGAGGTGCTGGTGGCCGCCCCCCTTGCCGGGCGGCCCGCGGGCTGGCGTGCCGCCCCCCTCGGCGGGGCCGACGGCTTCTTTTCCGCACTTTTATCGCATTGAACCTGCCCCCGTTATCTCTATCTTTACGCAGTACGCCGCAGCCTGCTGCGGCCTGACGTGTAGGAGAACTTCGTGGGCAACGCGCGAAACATCGCATTCTGGGTGGTCCTGTTTCTGCTGATCCTGGCCCTGTTCAATCTTTTCAGCGGCGGGCAGAGCACGACCGCGGCGCGTTCCCTGTCCTATTCGGAGTTCATCCAGAGGGTCGACGAGGGGCAGGTGGCCTCGGTCACGCTCGACGGCGAAAAGGTTCTGGTGCGCGGCACCGACGGCAGCCAGTACGTGACCATCCGCCCGCAGGGCGAAAACATCGCCGACCGGCTGATCACCAAGAACGTCGAGGTGCGCGCCGAACCGCAGGAACAATCGGGCTTCCTGTCGGCGCTGTCGCTGTGGCTGCCGTTCCTCGTGCTGATCGGCATCTGGATCTTCTTCATGAACCGCATGCAGGGCGGGGGCCGGGGCGGCGCGATGGGTTTCGGCAAAAGCCGGGCCAAGCTGCTGACGGAAAAACACGGCCGCGTCACCTTCGATGACGTGGCGGGCATCGACGAGGCCAAGGAGGAACTGGAAGAGATCGTGGAATTCCTGCGCAACCCGCAGAAATTCAGCCGCCTCGGCGGCAAGATCCCGAAAGGCGCCCTGCTGGTCGGCCCGCCCGGCACCGGCAAGACCCTGCTGGCGCGCGCCATCGCGGGCGAGGCGGGGGTGCCGTTCTTCACCATCTCGGGCTCCGACTTCGTGGAGATGTTCGTGGGGGTGGGTGCCAGCCGCGTGCGCGACATGTTCGAGCAGGCCAAGAAGAACGCGCCCTGCATCGTGTTTATCGACGAGATCGACGCCGTGGGCCGCGCGCGCGGCGTGGGCATCGGTGGCGGCAACGACGAACGCGAACAGACGCTCAACCAGCTACTGGTGGAAATGGACGGGTTCGAGGCGAACGAGGGCGTGATCATCGTCGCCGCGACCAACCGCAAGGACGTGCTCGACCCCGCGCTGCTGCGCCCGGGCCGGTTCGACCGCCAGATCCATGTGCCGAACCCCGACATCAAGGGGCGCGAAAAGATCCTGTCCGTCCATGCCCGCAAGGTGCCGATCGGCCCGGATGTGGACCTGCGCATCATCGCGCGCGGCTGCCCCGGCTTTTCGGGCGCCGACCTTGCGAACCTCGTGAACGAGGCTGCGCTGATGGCAGCGCGGGTCGGCCGCCGCTTTGTCACCATGGACGATTTCGAGAACGCCAAGGACAAGGTGATGATGGGCGCCGAACGGCGCAGCATGGTTCTGACGCAGGAACAGAAGGAAAAGACCGCCTATCACGAGGCCGGCCACGCCATCGTGGGCATGAGCCTGCCGAAATGCGATCCGGTCTACAAGGCGACCATCATCCCCCGGGGCGGCGCGCTCGGTATGGTCGTGAGCCTGCCGGAGATGGACCGGCTCAACATGCACAAGGACGAGGCCAAGCAGAAGATCGCCATGACCATGGCGGGCAAGGCGGCCGAGATCATCAAATACGGCGAAGAGGGCGTATCCTCGGGCCCGGCGGGCGACATCCAGCAGGCCAGCAGTCTGGCGCGCGCGATGGTGATGCGGTGGGGCATGTCGGATGTGGTCGGCAACATCGACTATGCCGAGGCGCATGAGGGCTATCAGGGCAACACCGCGGGCTTTTCCGTTTCCGCCCATACCAAGGAACTGATCGAGACCGAGGTGAAGCGCCTGATCGACGAGGGCTATGAGACCGCCCGCGCGATCCTGCTGGAACGCACCGACGATTTCGAGCGGCTGGCGCGCGGGCTTCTGGAATACGAAACCCTGACGGGGGACGAGATTTCGCGGGTGCTGGCGGGCGAACAGCTGGGCGGTGACGACGATGGCGATGCGCCCACCGGCGGCGGGGTGACGAGCCTCGTGTCCATCCCGCGCACCAAGCCCAAGACGCCCAAGGGCGAGGGCGGAATGGAACCCGAACCTTCGGCCTGAGGATGGCCGTGCCGTCGGACGACTGGAACCCCGGGGCCTATGGACGGTTCCGGGGTTTGCGTTTGCGCCCCGCGCTGGACCTGCTGGCGCAGGTGGGCGATCTGCCGCCCGGCCCGGTGGTGGATCTGGGCTGCGGTACGGGGGCCGCGGGGCCGGCGCTGGCGGCGCGGTTCGCGGGGCGGACGGTGCTGGGGCTCGACGCCTCGCCCGCGATGCTGGCAGAGGCCGGGGCGACGGGGGCCTATGTGCGGCTGGTCGAGGCGGACATTGCCGATTGGCGGCCCCAAGACCCCCCGGCGCTGATCTTTTCCAACGCCGCGTTGCATTGGCTGGGGGATCACGACCGGCTGATGCCGCGGCTGGCCGGGGCGCTTGCGCCCGGGGGCGTGCTGGCGGTGCAGATGCCGGGGCAGGGGGATGCGCCCTCGCACCGGCTGGCGCGGGAGGTCGCGGCGCGGCTCTGGGGCGCGGCGCCCGCGGCGGTGCGGGTGGAGGATCCGGCATGGTATGCCCGGCGTCTGGCCCCCCTCGGCGCGGTGGAGGCGTGGGAGACGACCTATCTGCAACCGCTCTCTCCCGCGGCAGAGGGGCATCCGGTGCGGCTTTTCACCCAATCCACCCTGCTGCGCCCGATCCTCGCCGAGCGGGATGCGGCAGAAACGGCGGCCTTCCTGCGCGCCTATGACGCAGCACTGGCCGATGCCTATCCCCCGGAACCCGACGGGCCTGTGCTGTTCCCCTTTCGCCGCGTCTTTTTCACGCTGCGCCGGGCCTGACCCGCCGCTTGCCTTGGCGCGCGCCAGCGGCGACAACCAAGGCAGGGCGGCAGGGCGGCAGGGGGGCAGCGGCTTGCGGACGGATATAGAGATCGCGCGGGCGGCGCGGAAACGGCCGATCCAGGAAATCGGCGCGCAACTGGGCATCCCGGCGGGCGATCTGCTGCCCTATGGGCACGACAAGGCCAAGGTCTCGCAGGAGTTCATCCGCAACCTCGCCGGGCGGCCGGAGGGGCGGCTGATCCTCGTCACCGCGATCAGCCCGACGCCTGCCGGCGAGGGCAAGACGACCACCACCGTGGGTCTGGGCGATGCGCTGCGCCGGATCGGCAAGCGCGCGGTGATCTGCCTGCGCGAACCCAGCCTCGGCCCGAATTTCGGCATGAAGGGGGGCGCTGCGGGCGGGGGCATGGCGCAGGTGGTGCCGATGGAGGACATCAACCTGCATTTCACCGGCGATTTCCACGCCGTGACGGCGGCGCACAACCTGCTGGCGGCGCTGATCGACAACCATATCCACTGGGGCAATGCCTTGGGGATCGACACCCGCCGCGTGGTCTGGCGCCGGGTGATGGACATGAACGACCGCGCATTGCGCGACATGGTGGCGGGGCTCGGGGGCGCGGCCAACGGCTATCCGCGCCAGACGGGGTTCGACATCACCGTGGCGTCCGAGGTGATGGCGATCCTGTGCCTTGCCACCGATCTGGCGGATCTGGAACGGCGGTTGGGCGATATCGTCGTGGCCTGGCGCCACGACCGGACGCCGGTCTTTGCGCGCGAACTGAAGGCCGAGGGCGCGATGGCGGTGCTGCTGCGCGATGCGATGCTGCCCAATCTGGTGCAGACGCTGGAAAACACCCCTGCCTTCGTCCATGGCGGGCCCTTCGCCAATATCGCCCATGGCTGCAACAGCGTCATCGCGACCTCCACCGCGCTGAAACTGGCGGATTACGTGGTGACGGAGGCCGGGTTCGGCGCCGATCTGGGGGCTGAGAAGTTCTTCGACATCAAGTGCCGGCTGGCCGGGCTGACGCCCGCCGCGGCGGTGATCGTGGCGACGGTGCGGGCGCTCAAGATGAACGGGGGCGTGGCGAAGGCGGATCTGGCGCAGGAGGATCTGGCCGCCCTGCGCCGCGGCTGCGTCAATCTGGGCCGGCATATCGAGAATGTGCGGGCCTTCGGCGTGCCGGTGGTGGTGGCGATCAACCATTTCGCCACCGACACGGCGGCGGAAATTGCGGCCGTCCGGGCCTATGCCGCCGAACAGGGGGCAGAGGCGGTGGTTTGCCGCCACTGGGCCGAGGGCGGCGCGGGGGCGGAGGATCTGGCGCGCCGGGTGGTGGAACTGGCGGCCTGTCCGGGGGCCTTTGCGCCGATCTATCCCGACGGGATGGGGCTTTTCGCCAAGATGGAGGTGATCGCGGGCCGCATCTACCGCGCCAGCGAAGTGACCGCCGACCGCGCCATCCACGACCGGCTGGCCGCGTGGGAGGCCGCGGGTTACGGCCATCTGCCGGTCTGCATGGCCAAGACCCCCTATTCATTCAGCGCGGATCCCGCGTTGCGCGGCGCGCCCTCGGGCCATGTACTGCCGGTGCGCGAGGTGCGGCTGGCGGCGGGGGCGGGGTTCGTGGTGGCGATCTGCGGCGAGATCATGACCATGCCGGGCCTGCCCCGGGTACCGAATGCCCAGATCATCGGGCTCGACCCCGAGGGCCGGGTGGAGGGACTGAGCTGAGCCTTTGCACTTGACCCCCGGGCCCGTTCGGGGGCAGGAACCGGGCGAACCGAAACGGGGTCAGGCATGAAGAACCCGGCAGATTGCGCCAACATGACAGAGCTGCGCGCGGTGATCGACGATCTGGACCGGCAGCTTGTCGCCCTGCTGCGCCGCCGGCAGGACTGCATCGACCGCGCGGCGGAACTGAAACCGGCCGAGGGCATGCCGGCGCGGATCACCGCGCGGGTGGAACAGGTGGTTGCGAATGTGCGCGCCCATGCCGCAGGGGCGGGGCTGGACCCGGCGCTGGCGGAAATGCTGTGGCGCGGCATGATCGACTGGTCGATCGCGCGCGAGGAACGGGTTCTGGGGCCGAGCGGGCCGGAAGGGGACGGGGCATGAGCGCGACGATCATCGACGGCAAATCCTTCGCGTTGCGCGTCCGGGCGCGTGTCGCGGCGGGTGTTTCGGCGCTGAAGGGGGGGCATGGGGTGACGCCCGGGCTTGCGGTGGTGCTGGTGGGCGAGGATCCGGCGAGCCGGGTCTATGTCAGGAACAAGG
>NZ_JAVKPH010000021.1:0-70657 GCF_031432425.1 Ruixingdingia sedimenti
GCTTGCCAGTCGGCGCGGCCTTCCACGTCATGGCGGGGTCGAACCAGATCGTCAGAGAGCCGCGGCGCTTGAGCGCTTGGTTATAGGCGGGCCAGTTCCTGGTCTTGTAGATCGGGGGTGTCGGTCTGCTCATGCAGTCAAGCTACCACGCTGGATTCACGAGATGAATCCCTCACGCGATTTGTGCAACAGAGCCGGTGGCGACATGAACGTCAAGACGGACAGAAGCGGGGCCGGGCGCAGCCCGCCGCGGTTCGGGATCGGCGAATTCGGCTGGATCTGGATCGCCCTTCTGGGGCTTGTGGCGGTCTGCGCTCTGGTTGCGCCGAGCGCGCTGAAACCCGGGTCGATCCAGTCCATGCTGCCGCTGTTTTCGGTGCTGCTGCTGCTGGCGGCGGGGCAGACGCTGATCGTGCAACAGCGCGGCATCGACATGTCCGTGGGCGCACTGGCGACGCTTTCGGGGCTTTTCGTGGCGGTGTTCACCGGCGCGACGGGCAGCGGCCTTGGCGGTGTCGTCTGTGCGCTGGCGCTCTGCGGGGCGTTCGGCGCGGTCAACGGCCTGCTGACGACGCGGCTGAACATCAGCCCCATCGTCGCGACGCTGGCCACCGGCACGCTGATGGCGGGGATCGCACGGCTGATGTCGGGGGGCAGCGCCATGCCGATCCCGCCCGGTTTGCAGGACATCGCCCGGGCGCGTCTGGCCGGGGTGCCGGGCATCGGCATCCTCGCCATCGTCATCGTGCTTGCGGCTTGGTTCGTCATCCGCCGCACCACCCACGGGCGGCGTTTCGTGGCGACCGGCGCCAACCCGGCCACGGCGCGGGCGTCGGGCACGCGGGTCGAGCTGATCCAGGTCGGCACCTATGCCGTCGCGGGCGTGTTCTACGGGGTCGGCGGGTTCCTTCTTGCGGGCTACATCGGCTATGCGACCCCCACCGCCGGCACCAGCTATCTGCTGCCCAGCATCGCCGTGGTGGTGATCGGGGGCACCCCGTTCACCGGCGGGCGCGGCAGCCTTGTCGCCACCATCGGCGCCGCCGCGTTCATGACGCTGCTCGACCAGATGGTGCTGTCCATGGGCGCGCGCATGTCGGAACAGTTGCTGACCCAGGCCGCGGCGATCGTCGTCGCGACAAGCATCCGTCGCTTTTCTCTTTCCAGCATCCGGGGGAGGATCGGACGCGGAAAGCGCTAGGACCGCAACCGACACAGAGCGCCTTTTTGAAGGCGCATAGAATGTGTTCACTTCGACTGAGCCACAACAGGAAGGGGTAAATCCATGCATATCGAACCCGGCGTCGTGAACGGCGCCAAGATTATTCTTAGCTATGCCACCGCCGCCGGGGCATTCGGTCTGGCGACAAAGATGGTTTGGAACGACCTGCGCAGCCACGGCGGCGGTATCAGTCTTGCCGCGCGTAGCGCGCTGGCCACGGCTGCGGTGTTCTGCTTCTTCGAGGTCTTTCCGCACCATGCCGTCGGCGTGTCCGAAGTGCACCTGATTTTGGGTTCCACGCTGCTGCTGTTGTTCGGAGCAGGAGCAGCGGGGATCGGGCTGGCGCTAGGCTTGTTAATCCAGGGTCTCCTCGTTTCACCATTCGACTTGCCCCAATATGGCATGAACGTCACGACGCTTTTGGTGCCGCTCTGGGGCATCCATCTGCTGGCGCGGCGTGTTGTCCCGGCGAGGACTCCTTATGTTGATCTGAAGTACGGTCAGGCCTTGACGCTGTCGATTGCCTATCAGGGCGGCATCGTCGCATGGGTGGCATTCTGGGCCCTGTATGGCCAAGGCTTCACTGGCGAGAACCTGGCTGCGGTTGGCAGCTTTGGCCTTGCCTATATGACGGTCGTCATCGTTGAGCCGCTGGTGGATCTTGGCGTGCTGGCGTTGGCAAAAACGACGCGACGGGTCAGCAGCGGGCCGCTGTTCAACCCACGCTTGCATCTGCCGACCTGACGGATCTGCCGCATTGACTGCCCGCCGCCGATGTCTCGGTGGGCTATGGGCTGATGCTGGCCGACCATCTGGGGCTGGCCGGGGGGGGGAGCCGGCCGTCGCGGCCTATCGGGAACGCCTTCAGGCCCGCGCGGCCTATCGCGCCGCGCTGAAGGCACAGGAGGCCGCCGCCCTTCGGCAAGGCGTCCCGGCCATCCCCGCCCCGCTGATCCGGCCCCGCTGATCCGCGGGCGGCCGCCGCGTTCCGGCTTCGGGCCGCCGGTCCCCTGCGCCCGGCTGCCGCCACCGGCCTGTTCGTCCGCAAAGAACGGCATGGCGCGGCTGTCATCGAAGTTTCATCCATGCGCAGCCTGACTGTCACATCCCGCCGCTATCCCCGCTGCAACCAGTCAGGGGGTGTGCATGCTGGAGGTCAGGGCCGTAACGCGGATGTTCGGCGCCCGGGCGGCGGTGGACGGGGTGAGCTTCACCGTCGACGGCCCGGCCTTCGTCGGCATCATCGGCCGGTCGGGGGCGGGCAAGTCCACCCTGCTGCGGATGATGAACCGGCTGACCGACGCCACATCGGGCCGGATCCTGGTCAACGGGCGCGACGTGCTGGCGCTGCGCGGGGCCGAGGCGCGCGCCTGGCAGGGCCGCTGCGCGATGATCTTTCAGCAGTTCAACCTCGTGCCACGGATGGATGTGGTGTCGAACGTGCTGCACGGCACGCTCAACCGCCGCGCGACGCTGGCCACGCTGTTCAGCCTCTGGCCCCGGGCCGACATCCTGCGCGCGCTCGACATCCTCGACCGGCTCGGCATCGCCGAACAGGCGGCCAAGCGGGCCGAGGCGCTGTCGGGCGGCCAGCAGCAGCGCGTGGCGATCGCCCGCGCCCTGATGCAGGACCCCGAGGTGATCCTGGCGGATGAGCCCATCGCCAGCCTCGACCCGATGAATGCGCAGGTCGTGATGGACACGCTCAGACGCATCAATGTCGAGGACGGGCGGATGGTGATCGCCAACCTGCACACGCTCGACACCGCGCGGCGCTATTGCGACCGGGTGATCGGCATGCGCGACGGGCGCATCGTGTTCGACGGCACCCCTGACCAGCTTTCCACCGGCGCCGCGCGCGACATCTACGGCGCCGATGCGGGCTTCAACGAAGCCGCGACCTCTACCGCCATTCCTGCCGATACCGCCGCCGATGCGGCCTATGCCGGCCGGCTGCTGGCCTGACCCGCCCCATCCGGGGCCCAACACCTGCGGAGCGACCATGACCAGACTGATCCTGACCCTTGCGCTGTCCACCGCGCTGACCGGCGCCGCCGCGGCGCAGGACATCACGCGCTTCAACCTCGGCATCCTCGGCGGCGAGAATGCGCAGGACCGCATGAGTTCCAACGAATGCTACCGCGCCAAGCTGGAAGAGGCGCTCGGCGTGCCGGTCAAGGTGTTCACCCCGGCCGACTACGACGGCGTGATCCAGGGGCTTCTGGGCGGGTCGCTCGACCTCGCCTGGCTCGGCGCCTCGGGCTATGGCAAGATCTTCCTGACCGACCCCGAGGCGGTCGAGGTGCGGCTGACCAAGCAGAACATGGACGGCTCGACCGGCTATTACGCCATCGGCTTTGCCCGCACCGACAGCGGCATCGCCTCGATGGACGACGTCAAGGGCAGGTCCTTCGCCTTCGCCGATCCGAATTCCACCTCGGGCTATCTGATCCCGGGGGCGGAACTGTCCGCGAAATACGGCAAGCTGGATGATTATTTCAGCGCGGTGAAGTTCTCGGGCGGGCATGAACAGAGCCTCGTCGGCGTGCACAACGGCGATTTCGACGCGGGCGTGGCCTGGGCGGACGGCCTGGGCAACTGGGAAGACGGCTACAATTCGGGCGCGATCCGCAAGGCCGCCGATTCCGGGCTGGTCGACATGAACAACCTGGTCGAGATCTGGCGGTCCAAACTGATCCCCGAAGGGCCGATGGTGGTGCGCAAGGCGCTGCCGGATGCGGTGAAGGACAAGGTGACGCAACTGACCGCCGACCTGTGGGAACAGGACCCGGAATGCGCCTATGGCGTCGCCTCGGGGCAGGCGAAGGATTTCGTGCCGGTGGACCACGCCACCTACGAAGGCGTGATCGCGGCGCGCAAGATGCAGGAAAGCAAGTGATTTCGATGACGCAAGGCCGGTTCCCCGCAGGGGGGCCGGCCGCATTCTTTCATCAGGCTGCACATGGTTGACATCGCCTTCGGCCCCGACCCGGACCCCGGCGCCCGGTCGCGCGCGGCCCGCAACGCCGCCTATCTGGACCTCGTGCGCCGCCGCCGGATGTATGGCGGCATCCTGCTGGCGGTGTTCCTCGCGCTGATGGCCTCGGGCTTCGTGATGGCCGACGGCCGCAACGCCGGCGGCTTCTGGGAGGGGCTGCCGATGCTGGGCGCCTTTCCCTCCGAGGTGATGGCGGAGGCCTGGGCGAAACGCGCCAACCTGCCGGGGCTGCTGGTGGCCCATCTGCCCTCGCTGGCCGAGACGCTGAACATCGCCGCCGTCGCCACCATCCTCGGCGCGCTGGCGGCGGTGGTGCTGTCGCTTCTGTCCACGCGGGGGCTGGCGCGCTGGCCGCGGCTGACGGGGCTGTTCCGGCGGATGATGGATGCCTGCCGCGCGGTGCCGGAAATCGTGATCGCGCTGGTGCTGATCTTCATCCTCGGCGGCGGGCCGGTGCCGGCGGTGATCGCCATCGGCATCCATACCGCCGGGGCGCTCGGCAAGCTCTTCTCCGAGGTGGCGGAAAACGCCGACCTGAAGCCGGTCGAGGGCCTCGCCTCGGTCGGCGCGACCTGGGGGCAGCGGATGCTGCTCGGCGTAATCCCGCAGGTGGCGCCCAACTGGCTGAGCTATGCGTTGCTGCGGTTCGAGATCAACCTGCGCGCCAGCGCGATCCTGGGCTTCGTGGGCGAGGGCGGCATCGGCCATGACCTCAAGATCGCGATGCAATGGGGGCAGGGGCGGTATGACCAGGTGGTGGCGATCTTCCTGCTGCTGTTCCTGTCCATCGTGCTGATCGACCGGCTGTCGGATCGCGTCCGCCAGCGGCTTGTCCGGGGGGCAGGGGCATGACCATGAGCACGACCGATACCGCGACCGCGCCCGCCGCCACCGCCCGGGCGCCCGCGGTCATCCGCCGCTTCGCGCGGCTGCGGCGGTTGTCCTTCGGCCTGCCCGCGCTGGTGCTGGCCTATCTTGTCTATGCCGCGATCAGCTTCGATGTCGCGGGTCTTGCGGCGCGGGCGCGGTGGGACAATGCGGCGATCCTGCTGAACGATTTCTGGTCCTACAAGACCCATGTCACGCGCGACAACCGTTCCGGCGCCCTGACCGTCGCCGTCGAGGGCGAGCCGCGGGGCACCTATCCCCCCGGCAGGCTGCCCGGCTGGGTGACGGTGGCCGATGGCGTGACCACCATCGACCTCGGCGGCG
Source organism: Ruixingdingia sedimenti (assembly GCF_031432425.1). Taxonomy (NCBI): domain Bacteria; kingdom Pseudomonadati; phylum Pseudomonadota; class Alphaproteobacteria; order Rhodobacterales; family Paracoccaceae; genus Ruixingdingia; species Ruixingdingia sedimenti. The sequence continues at coordinate 5,433 of NZ_JAVKPH010000021.1, forward strand.
GCCATGTCGTCACCTATGACGATGCCGGCGCGCGCTATGTCGTGCCGGGCTATGGCACGCTCGACATCCGCCCGGTGGACGGCAAGCCGGTGCTGGACGCGCCCCTGCCGCTGCCCGGCTGGATCTCGGTCTCGGAAAACCGCGTCGCCGCCACCACCGGGGCCGGGCGCTTCGCCTATTCGCGGTCGAAGGTGGAGACCTTCCACTATGAGCCGGGGTGGGAGCTGTTCTTCTTCACCCTCGACAGCCCCTTTTACGGCAAGGGGCCGCTGGAACTGCTGCGCCTCGCCGTCGCGGGCGAACGGGTGGACCCCGCGCGGCCGAACGCCGTCGCCATCTGGCAAGAATTCTGGGGCAACAAGATGTGGCGGCATGCCGATGTCGCCTGGGCGATTTTCGAGACCGTGCTGATGGCCTTTCTGGGCACCATGACCGCGGCGGCCATCGCGCTGCCCCTCGGGTTCGCGGCGGCGTCGAACTTCATGCCCTTCGCGCTGCTGCGCTTTGCGCTGCGCCGGGTGTTCGACTTCATCCGCGGGGTGGACGGGCTGATCTGGACCATCATCCTGTCCCGCGCCTTCGGGCCCGGGCCGCTGACCGGGGCGCTGGCGATCTTCCTGACCGACACCGGCAGCTTCGGCAAGCTTTTCTCCGAGGCGTTGGAGAACATCGACGAAAAGCAGGTGGAGGGGCTGAAATCCACCGGCGCGAACGGGGTGCAGCGGGCGCGCTTCGGCGTCATCCCGCAGGTGACGCCGGTGCTGCTGAGCCAGGTGCTCTACCATCTGGAATCGAACACCCGCAGCGCCACGGTGATCGGCGCCATCGTCGGCGGCGGCATCGGGCTGCTGCTGACGCAGGCGATCATCACCCAGAAGGACTGGGAAGAGGTCGCCTATTACATGGTGCTGATCGTGCTGATGGTGATGGCGATGGACAGCCTGTCGGGCTGGCTGCGCCGCCGGCTGATCCGCGGGCGAAAGGACATGTGATGCCGAAACTGTCGGAAACCGGACCCCTGCTGCATCCCGGCGCGGTCGCGGTGGATACCACCTTCGGCCGCTGGTGCGAGGTCGGCGCGGGCGCGCGGGTGCTGCATTCCGATTTCGGCGACTATGCCTATTGCGACCGGCTGGCCGACATCGCCAATACCACGGTCGGCCGGTTCGCCAATATCGCGGCGCTGACGCGGATCGGGCCGACGGACCATCCCTTCGCCCATGCGGCGCAGCACCATTTCCTCTATCGCTCGTCCTATTACTGGGACGATGCGGCGGACGACGCCGCCTTTTTCGCCGCCCGCGCGGCGCGCCGCACCGTGCTGGGGCCGGATTGCTGGATCGGCCATGGCGCGATCGTCAAGCCCGAGGTGACGGTGGGCGCCGGCGCCATCGTCGCCGCCGGCGCGGTGGTGACGCGCGACGTGGCGCCCTTCATGATCGTTGCGGGCGTGCCGGCCGTGCCGATCCGCGCGCGGTTTCCGGCGGCGGTGGCGGACCGGCTGCTGGCGCTGGCCTGGTGGGACTGGGACCACGCCCGCCTGCGCGCCGCGCTGGAGGATTTCCGCGCGCTGAAGGCCGAGGCGTTCCTGGAGAAATACGGCGGCTGATGCGGGCGTTGCGCCCGATGCCCGGCCTCTGGCCGGGTGGAAAGATGCGCGCGCCGCGCGGGAGTATTTTGGGAAAGGTGAAGCCGCAAGGCGCACCCCTTTTCCGAAAGGGGCGCCCCTCTTCATTTTCTGTCCGATAAATATCCCCGCGCGGCGCGCGCAGCTTTCCGCCGGGCCGAACGCCGGGTGGGGGCCCGCAGTCCGGCCTATTCCGGTGTCACGGTCAGCGTCACCCGGTCGCCGGCGAACCAGGTGGTGCCGAATTCCACCGGTCTGCCTGCGGGGTCGATGTTGACGCCGACCGACCGCAGGACCGGCGCGCCCTCGGGCAGGGCCAGCGCGAGCGCCATGAGGGCGTCGGCGCGTTTCGCCGTCAGCCGGGTTTCGGCGCGGGTGTAGTCGCGCACCCCGCAGGCGGCCAGCGCGGCCGTCACGGATTGCGTTTGCGCCAGCGCCGCCAGCAGGCCGGGCAGGGCGGCGGCGGGAAACACGCTGCGGAAGGCCGCGACCGGCTGGCCGTCGATCAGCGACACGCCCTCGACCACATGCACCGCCGCGCCGGGGGGCAGGCGCAGCGCCGCGGCCTCTTTCGCGCGTGCGGGGCGGGTTTCCCGGCGCGTGATCCGTTTCGCCGGGGTGCGGCCCGATGCCGTGACCGCCTGGTGGAACCGCACCCTGCGGCCGAGCGGGTAGTCGGTCGGCCGCGCGGTCACGAAGACGCCCGCGCCGCGCCTGGGGCGGACCGTCCCCGCCTCTGCCAGCGCCGCCAGCGCGCGGCGCACGGTATGGCGGTTGACGCCGAAGCGGGCGGCGAGTTCCGCCTCTGTCGGCAGTTTCGCGCCGGGGGGATAGAGGCCCTCGGCGATATCCGTGCCGAGGCTGTCGGCGATGGTCTTCCACAGCGGGGTGGGGGTGGATGTCATGGAAAATTCACAACGCGGCTGTTGAGGCGACTCGGGGTCTGCGGTAAGAATTTGTCGAGTTGTATAGTTATCTAGACAAATCTGCAAGATGTCGAGGACCGCATGACGACAATGCCCGAGACCGCCGAACGCCAGCGCAGGGGCTGGATGGCGCTGCTGGCCAAGGCTCCGCCCGCGCGGCTGGCGGCGCTGCTGCCCGACCTGCCGGCGCACGAGATGCTGCGCCCGCCGGAAACCGGCGCGGTGATGGTGCGGGGCCGCGCGGGGGGCACGGGCGCGGCCTTCAACCTGGGCGAGATGACGGTGACGCGCTGTTCGGTGCGGCTGGCGGGGGGCGCGGTGGGCCATGCCTGGGTGCAGGGGCGCGACCGGGCGCATGCCGCCCGCGCCGCGGTGGCCGATGCGCTGATGCAGACCCCGGCGGCCGACCGCATCCGGGCCGGGGTTCTGGCGCCGCTGGCGGCAGAGGCCGCGGCGGCGCGGGAAGCGCGCGCGGGCAAGGCGGCGGCGACGCGGGTCGATTTCTTCACCCTGGTGCGCGGAGAGGATCAATGACCGCCCGGGCCCCGACCGACAGCCTTGCGGGCGGTTTCGCGGACGCCCCGCGCCAGTCCGCCCGCGCCTTCCGCGCGATGATGGAGGCGATGGCCCGCCCGGGCACGATCCACGCCCTTGCCGGGGCGGCGCCGCCTGCGCCCCTGTCGGTGGCGGCGGGGGTGGCGCTGCTGGTGCTGGCCGACGGCACGACGCCGGTGCATCTGGCCGGCGCCGCCGATTGCGCCGCGGTTCGCGGCTGGATCGCCTTTCACATCGGCGCGCCGCTGGCGGCGGCGGAGGAAGCGGATTTCGCCCTGGGCCGGTGGGCGGACCTCTGCCCGGTGGACCGGTTCCGCACCGGCGATCCGGCATACCCCGACCGGTCGGCCACGCTGATCGTCGAGGTGGCGCGCCTTGCCCCCGAGGGCCCGCGCCTGACCGGCCCCGGCATCCGCGACATCGCGCATCTGTCGCTGCCCGGGGTCGCGGCCTTCCGCGCCAACCGGGCGCTGTTCCCGCGCGGGTTCGATACCTTCCTGACCTGCGGCGACCGCATCGCGGCGCTGCCCCGCACGACCCTGGTGGAGGACGCCTGATGTATGTCGCGGTCAAGGGTGGCGAGCGCGCCATCGACAATGCCCATGCCTGGCTGGCCGAGGAACGCCGGGGCGACCCGGCGGTGCCGGACCTCGGGATGGACCAGATCCGCGAACAGTTGCGGCTGGCGGTCAACCGGGTGATGGCCGAAGGCTCGCTCTACGATCCCGATCTTGCGGCGCTGGCGATCAAGCAGGCGCGCGGCGACCTGATCGAGGCGGTGTTCCTGATCCGCGCCTGGCGCACGACGCTGCCGCGGCTCGGCGCCTCCGTCCCGGTGGAAACGGCGGGCATGGCGGTGGACCGGCGCATCAGCGCCACGTTCAAGGACCTGCCGGGCGGGCAGGTGCTGGGGCCGACCTTCGATTATACCCACCGGCTGCTGGATTTCGCGCTGGCGGCCGAAGGGCTGCCCCCGCCCGCGCCCACCGCCCCCGCCACGCCCGGCCCGGTGCCGCATGTCATGGGCTTCCTGAACCGCGACGGGCTGATCGAGCCCGCGGCCGGGGACGAGGGTGCGCCGCCCGACCTGACGCGCACGCCGCTGGAACTGCCGGCCTGCCGGGCGCTGCGGCTTCAGGCGCTGGCGCGGGGGGACGAGGGGTTCATCCTGTCGCTCGCCTATTCCACGCAGCGCGGCTACGGGCGCACGCATGCCTTCGTGGGCGAATTGCGCATCGGCCGCGTGGCGGTGGAGGTGGAGATCCCCGAACTCGGCTTCGCCGTCGAGATCGGCGAGGTGGAACTGACCGAATGCGAGACGGTGAACCAGTTCACCGGATCCAGGTCCGAGCCGCCGCAGTTCACCCGCGGCTACGGGCTGGTCTTCGGCCAGTCGGAACGCAAGGCCATCGCCATGAGCCTCGTGGACCGCGCGCTGCGCTGGAAGGAACTGGGCGAGGATTATACCGGCGCCCCGGCGCAGGACGAGGAATTCGTGCTGGCGCATTGCGACAACATCCAGGCGACGGGGTTTCTGGAACATATCAAGCTGCCGCATTACGTGGATTTCCAGGCCGAACTGGAACTGATCCGCCGCCTGCGGGCAGAGGCGGCGCAGGTGCAGGCGCAGGAGGCGGCGGAATGAGCGCCCTTCCGTCGACCCCCCTCACCCCGGCCCTCTCCCCCTTGGGGAGAGGGAGGCGGGCAGCGTTAACCCCTTGCTTACCAACCCCGGCGCAGGCTGGCGGGGTCGGCGCGGTTCCTCTGCCCGGCGGGGAGAGGGAGAGGGAACGGATGCGCAGATGCGATGCGGTGACGGCCGAGGTACGCCTTGCGCGCCAGGCGATGACCCCGGCCGAGGCGGTGCTGTGGCCGCTGTTGCGGGGCCGCGGTTTCCGGGGGCTGAAGTTCCGCCGGATGGAGCCGGTGGCCGGCCATGTGGCGCCTTTCGCCTGCCGCCCGGCGCGGCTGATCCTCGATCTGCAGGCGGGTGCGGTGCCGACCGCGAACGACATCCACCGCGTCGCGGCCTTCGCCGCCGCGGGCTGGCGGGTCTGTGTGCTGGCCGAGGCCGAGGTTCTGGCCGCGCCCGCCGCCGCCTTGCAACGACTGTTTCCCGGGGCCCGGACATGACCGATACCGCCTGCAACTTCGCCTATCTCGACGAACAGACCAAGCGGATGATCCGCCGCGCGCTGCTCAAGGCGCTGGCGATCCCCGGTTATCAGGTGCCCTTCGCCAGCCGCGAGATGCCGATGCCCTATGGCTGGGGCACCGGCGGCGTGCAGGTGACGGCGGCCTGTCTGGTGCCCGAGGACCGGCTGAAGGTCATCGACCAGGGGGCGGACGACACCACCAACGCGGTCTCGATCCGCAGGTTCTTTCAGCGCACCGCGGGGGTGGCCGTGACCGAGCGCACGGCAGAGGCGACGGTGATCCAGACCCGCCACCGCATCCCCGAACATCCCCTGACCGAGGGCCAGATCCTCGTCTACCAGGTGCCGATCCCCGAGCCGCTGCGGTTTCTGGAACCGCGCGAGACCGAGACGCGCAAGATGCATGCGCTGGAGGAATACGGGCTGATGCATGTGAAGCTTTACGAGGATATCGCGCGCCACGGGGCGATCGCCACAAGCTATGCCTATCCCGTCAGGGTCGAGGGGCGCTATGTCATGGATCCCTCGCCGATCCCCCGGTTCGACAACCCGAAACTGGGCGGGAACCCGGCGATCCAGCTGTTCGGCGCGGGGCGCGAACAGCGCATCCATGCGCTGCCGCCCTATACCGGGGTGGTGAGCCTCGATTTCGAGGACCATCCCTTCACCGCCAGCAAGGCGCCGCATGACTGCGACCTGTGCGGGGCGGGCGACAGCTATCTGGACGAGGTGATCACCGATGATGCCGGCGGGCGGATGCATGTCTGTTCGGACACCGATTTCTGCGCCACCCGCCGGGCGGCGGGACATGTGGGGCGGTTGGGCGTGCCCGTCGAGGGGGCCGCGTGATGGGGGGCGTCGCTGTGAGTATTTGTGGCAAGATGAAGCCCGATGCGCCGCTTTTGTCGGTGGCGGGGCTGACCAGGCTTTACGGCGCGCGGATCGGCTGTGCCGATGTGTCCTTCGACCTTTACCCGGGCGAGGTTCTGGGGATCGTCGGCGAAAGCGGGTCGGGCAAGTCGACGCTGCTGTCCTGCCTTGCCGGGCACCAGCGGCCCGACGGGGGGCGTGTTCTCTATGACGGGCGCGACGTGCTGGCGCTGGACGAGGCCGCGCGGCGGCGGCTGTCGCGCACCGATTGGGCCTATGTGCACCAGAACCCGCGCGACGGGCTGCGCATGGGGGTTTCGGCGGGCGGCAATGTGGGCGAGCGGCTGATGGCCGTGGGCGCGCGGCATTACGGGACGATCCGCGCCGGGGCGGCCGACTGGCTGAACCGGGTGGAAATCGCCGCCGACCGGATCGACGACCGGCCCACCGCCTTTTCGGGCGGCATGCAGCAACGCTTGCAGATCGCGCGCAATCTGGTGACGGGGCCGCGGCTGGTGTTCATGGACGAACCCACCGGGGGGCTGGATGTCAGCGTGCAGGCGCGGTTGCTGGATCTGCTGCGCGGGCTGGTGCGCGATCTGGGGCTGTCGGTGGTGATCGTCACGCATGACCTTGCGGTGGTGCGGCTTCTGGCCGACCGGCTGATGGTGATGCGGGGGGGCCGGGTGGTGGAACAGGGGCTGACCGACCAGGTGCTCGATGATCCGCAGCACGGCTATACGCAGCTTCTGGTGTCTTCGGTATTGCAGGTCTGAGCCATGATCGAGATCGAGAACCTTTCCAAGACCTTCACCCTGCACAATCAGGGCGGCGCGGTGATCCCGGTGATGGCCGGGGCCGGCCTGCGGGTCGCCCGGGGCGAATGCGTGGGGCTGGCGGGGCCTTCGGGGGCGGGGAAATCCACGCTGATGCGGGTGGTGCACGGCAACTATCTGGCGGCGGGCGGGCATGTCCGCGTGGGCGGGCTGGACCTGACCACCGCCGCCCCGCGCGAGATCATCCGGCTGCGGCGCGAGGTGCTGGGCCATGTCAGCCAGTTCCTGCGCGTCGTGCCCCGGGTGCCCGCGCTGGAGGTGGTGGCCGAGCCCCTGCTGACCCTCGGCACCGCGCCGGAGGCCGCGCGGGCGCGGGCGGCGGCGCTGCTGGCGCGGCTCAATATCCCTGCGCGGCTGTGGGGGCTGTCGCCCACCACCTTTTCGGGGGGCGAGCAACAGCGGGTGAACATCGCGCGCGGTTTCGTCCACGACTATCCTGCGCTGCTGCTGGACGAGCCGACGGCCAGCCTCGACGCCGCCAACCGCGAGGTGGTGCTGCAACTCATCGAAGAGGCGAAGGCGCGCGGCGCGGCGATCCTCGGCATCTTTCACGATGCGGGGGCGCGGGACCGGGTCTGCGACCGGCTGGTGGATGTGGCGGCCTTTGCGCCCGGGGCGGCGGCATGATCGTTGCGGTGGTCGGGCCTTCGGGGGCGGGCAAGGACATGCTGATCGCGGCGGCGGTGGCGCGCGATCCCCGGCTGCGGCGGTTGCGCCGGGTCATCACCCGGCCCGCCGCGGCGGGGGGCGAGGATTTCGAGGGCGTCACCGCCGCCGAATTCGCCGCCCGCAAGGCGCGGGGCGAATTCGCGCTGGACTGGCAGGCGCATGGGCTGTGCTACGGCATCCCGCGCGACCGGATCGCGGGGCCGGGGGTGGCGGTGTTCAACGGTTCGCGCGCGGCGCTGCCGCAGGCTTTGGCGCGGTTTCCGGGGTTGCGGGTGGTGCTGGTGACGGCGCCGCCGGCGGTGCTGGCCGAACGGCTGGCCGCGCGCGGGCGCGAGCCTGCGGCAGAGATCCGCGCCCGGCTGGAACGGGCGGCCTTTGCCCTGCCCGAAGGGGTGGCGGCGGTCACGGTGATGAACGACGCCAGCCCCGAGGCGGGCGTCGCGCGGTTTCTGGCCGCGCTTCAGCCGGAAAGGGCATAGCGGTGCAGCAGATGGAACCGGCCCGCGTCATCCTCGCCGAACAGACACAGATCCTCGACCGCGAAGGGCGCGGGCAGGACGGGGGCGAAATGCGCCGCCAGCACCGGGGCCGCCGCCGCGGCGGTGTCGGCGGGCAGCGCGTCGGTCAGGGTCAGGTGAAAGCGGAATTCCTCCATCACGAAGGGATAGCCCCATCTGTCCAGCAGGTCGCGCTGGCGGGGGCTCAGCCTTTCGGGGCGGCGGCGGGCGGTCTCGGCCGCGGTCAGGGGGGCGCGCAGGGCATCCGTCCCCTCGACCACCGCGGCGGCGAGCGCCATCAGCGCCGCAGTATCGCCCGTGGGCGTAAGCGCAAGGAACCCCGAGAGGTTTTCGAGCCGCAGCCCCTCGCAGCGCACCGGGGCGAGCCGGGCGGCAAGGGCGGCCACCGCCGCCGCGACCGCCGCGCCGTCCATGCCCGCGGCGGGGCGGAAGGGGGCGCGCAGCGTGCCGTGGAAGCCGTATCTGCGCGGCGCGGCGGTCAGGCCGGCCGCGGGCCGGGGCAGGCCGGGCAGATCCGGCTGCGGCAGGGCGCGGCCGGTGGCCGGGTCGTGGCCCAGCCAGCGGGCCGCGCGGTCGGCAAAGGCGCCGGGGCGCGGGGCGTAGTAGACGGCGTAGCGTTTCATCGGGTCCATGCCGGGGATCTAGGGCCGTTGTGTCACACGGGTGTGACAGGATCGTGCGATGGGGGCCAGCCCTTGCGGCCCGCCCCGCCCCGGCCCGGCGGCACTGAAAGACAGGAATGACGAAGATGACCGAGACGATCCTTGCCAATGCCATGCTGGTACTGCCCGAGGGGGTGACGCGCGGGCAGATCCGGCTGACGGGCGGCGTGATCGCCGATATCGCCGGGGGTGCGGGCCTGCCTGCGGGGGCCATCGACTGCGGCGGCGATCTGGTGATGCCGGGGCTGATCGAGCTGCATACCGACAACCTCGAACGCCATATCCAGCCGCGCCCCCGGGTGGACTGGCCGCATGCCGCGGCCATCGTCGCGCATGACGCGGAACTCGCCTCGGTCGGGATCACCACGGTGTTCGATGCGCTGCGGGTGGGGTCGGTCTTTACCAGCACCAATGCGGGCTACGGCGAATACGCCCGCGCGCTGGCCGACGAGATCCTCGACCTGCGGGCGCGGGGCGTGCTGCGGATCAGCCATTTCCTGCACCTGCGGGCCGAGATCTGTTCGGAAACGCTGGTCGAGGAGATGGCGAAGTTCGGCCCCGGCGACCGGGTGGGGATCGTGAGCCTGATGGACCACACCCCGGGCCAGCGCCAGTTCCGCGACATCACCAAGCTGCGCGACTATGTGATGGGCAAGCGCAACCTGTCGCAGGCGGAATTCGACACCCATGTCGCGGCGCAGCAGGCGCTGCGGGCAGAGGTCGGCGACCGGCACGAGGCGGTGGCGGTGGCCGAATCGCGCCGCTATGGCGCGGTGCTGGCGAGCCACGACGACACCACCGCGCCGCAGGTCGCGGCCAGCGCGGCGCATGGCGTGCAGTTCGCCGAATTCCCCACGACCGAAGAGGCCGCGGCCGCCTGCCGCGAAAGGGGCATCCGGGTGATGATGGGCGCGCCGAACCTGATCCGGGGCGGCAGCCATTCGGGCAATGTGGCGGCCTCGGCGCTGGCCGGGGCGGGGCTGCTGGATATCCTGTCGTCGGACTATGTGCCCTCGTCGCTGTTGTCCGGGGCGCTGATGCTGGGGGATCTGTGGGGCGACATGGCGCGCGGCATCGCGACGGTGACGGCGGCGCCCGCGCAGGCCACGGGGCTGGCGGATAGGGGCCGGCTGGCGCCCGGTGCGCGGGCCGACGTGATCCGCGTCGCCCGCGTCGGGCAGGCGGGGGCGGCGGTGCGCGGCGTCTGGGTCGCCGGCGCGCGCGTGGGGTAGGGCGGCGCAGGATTGCAGGGACGGTCCCTGGGGGATAGCCGTCTGGGGGCAATCGGTCCTGTCGTTCTGTCTGGCGAAGGCGCGCGCCTTCGCCACCGCGATACAGATGGAGTTGCCCCGGCCGGGGGCCCCAAGCCCCCGGCCAGCGCCCGCCCCGCCCATGGCGGGCGCTTCTCGCCCGCCGGGGCAGGCGCTGGCCTACCCATTACTCCTGCGATCTCCGTCTCTCACGGCACCGCCGCGCGAACGGACGGGGGAAACGCAATGCGTTTCCTGATCCCGCCCGGCCCGGTGATTGCCCCTGCGACCGCGGCAACCCGGCGGGAAGTCTTCAACAAACCTTCTCCGTCCGGCCATCGAACTGTTACGCAGGGCGACGAAAAGCATCGGCGAAACGGCCGCGCTGCGGCCCCTTCCAAGAGCGAGAGAGCCATGCTTGTCACCCGTCGCCACACCCTCGGCCTTTTCGGCGCCGCCGCCGGAACGCTGATCCTGCCGCGCCGCCTGATGGCGCAGGGCGCCCGCCGTTCGATCACCATCGCGGTGCAGAAGATCAGCAACAACAACACCCTCGACATCTGGCACGAACAGTCGAACGTCGGCGAGAGGGTGTTCTTCCCCAACCTGTGGGAAGGGCTGATCCTGCGCGACTGGATGGGCGATCAGGGTCCCGTTCCGGGCCTTGCCACCGACTGGAAGCGGCTGGACGACAGGACGCTGGAACTCAGCCTGCGGCAGGGGGTGAAATTCCACAACGGCGACGAACTCACCGCCGAGGATGTGGTCTTCTCGTTCTCCGACGAACGGCTGTTCGGCGGCACCGGGCCGGTGGGCGGCGAGACGATCTATGCCGAGAACTTCAAGCCGCAGACCGCCAAGGAACTGCCGGCCTCGGTGCCCGGCACCGGCCGCCGCCTGTGGCCCGCGCTGCGCGGCGTCGAGGCGGTCGACAAATACACCGTGCGTTTCCACAACGCGACGCCGGATGTGACGCTGGAAGGCCGGCTGATGGCCTACGGATCCCAGATCACCTCGAAACGCGCCTGGGACGAGGCGGCGAGCTATGCCGAATGGGCGCGCAAGCCGATCACCACCGGCGCCTATGCGGTCGAGGACTACCGCCCGGACGTGTCGCTGACGCTGGTGGCCTTCGACGATTACTGGGGCGGCCGCCCGCCGCTGGAACGGATCCGCTTCGTCGAGGTGCCGGAAGTCGCCAGCCGCGTGAACGGCCTCATGTCGGGCGAATACGATTTCGCCTGCGACCTGCCGCCCGACCAGATCGCCACCGTCTCGGGCACGCCGGGGCTGGAAGTGCAGTCCTCGACCATCTGGAACCACCGCGTGTCGGTGTTCAACGTGCAGAACGAGATCGTGGCCAATCCGCTGGTGCGCCGCGCCATGACCCATGCGATCGACCGCAAGGCGATCGTCGAGGCGCTGTGGGGCGGGCAGACGGTGATCCCGGCGGGGCTGCAATTCGACAGCTATGCCGCCTCGGACATGTTCGTCGAGGGCTGGGCCGTGCCGGACTACAACCCCGAACTGGCGCGCGACCTGCTGAAGCAGGCCGGCTACAAGGGCGATGCGATCCCGTATTTCCTGCTGAACAACTACTACACCAACCAGACCGCCACCGGCCAGATCCTGACCGAGATGTGGCGCGCGGCCGGGCTGAACATCGAGATCCAGATGAAGGAGAACTGGTCGCAGATCTTCGCGGGCGAAGGCACCCGCGGCGTGCGCGACTGGTCGGCCTCGAACCTGATCAACGACCCGATCACCCCGATGGTCAACCAGTTCGGCCCCAACGGTCAGGCGCAGCAGATGCGCGAATGGGCCAATGACGAACTGAACCGGCTGTCGGTGGTTCTGGAAACCTCGACCGACCGGGCGCTGCGCAGGAAATCCTTCGCCCGGATGCTGGAAATCGCGGAACGCGAGGATCCGGTCTATACCATCCTGCACCAGAACGCGGTCTTTACCGGCATGAAATCCGAACTGAACTGGAAGGCGGCCCCTGCCTTCGCGATGGATTTCCGCGCCACCAACTGGAACGTCTGATCCTTCGGGCAGGGGCGCCGGTCATTCCGGCGCCCCTGGCCTTTTTCGGCCTGATGCGAGGACAGAGCATGGCGTTCGTCTCGATCCGGGATCTGAGGGTGGCCTTCGACGGCGTTCAGGTCCTGCATGGAATTGATCTCGACATCCGCCACGGCGAGGCCGTGGGTCTGGTCGGGGAAAGCGGCTGCGGCAAGTCGGTGACATGGCTGGCCGCGCTCGGCCTGCTGCCCGGCAAGGCGCGGGTGTCGGGTTCCGTCCGTATCGACGGGCAGGAACTGATCGGCGCACCGCGCCGGACGGTGGAACGGATGCGCGGCGCGCGGGTCGCGATGATCTTTCAGGACCCGTCCTCCTCGCTCAACCCCGTGCAGCGGGTGGGGCGGCAGATCGTGGAAAGCCTGACCCTGCACCGCGGCCTGCGGGGGGCGGCGGCGCGGGCAGAGGCGGTCCGGCTGCTGGATCTGGTGGGTATTCCGTCCGCCGCGACGCGGGCGGACCTTTACCCGCACGAATTTTCGGGCGGCCAGTGCCAACGGATCATGATCGCCATGGCGCTGGCGGGCGAACCCGACCTGCTGATCGCGGACGAACCGACGACCGCGCTCGACGCGACGATCCAGGCGCAGATCCTCGACCTGCTGGCGCGGTTGCGGCGTGAAACCGGCATGGCGATGGTGTTCATCAGCCACGATCTGGGGGCGGTTTCGGCCGTCTGCGACCGTGCGGCGGTGATGTATGCCGGCCGGGTGGTCGAGGCCGACAGGATCGACCGGCTGTTTTCGGCGCCGCGCCATCCCTATACCTGCGGGCTTTTCGACGCGATCCCGGACCTTGACGCCGGCCGCGGGCGGCTGCGGCCCATCCAGGGCGTCGTGCCGGATCCCAAGGCGCTGCCCGTGGGATGCGCCTTCGCGCCGCGCTGCGACCGGGCGACGGATTTCTGCCACCGCCACCGGCCGGAACTGAAGCCGCAGGCGACGGGCGGCCCGCTGGCCTGTTTCCACCCCGTCGGCCGCGACGGCGCCCCCCTGCACGCCCCGGTGGAGGAACCGGCATGACCCCCCCGCTGCTGGAGGCGCGCGGCCTGGTTCAGCAATATGCCACGGGCCGGTCCCTGTTCGGCGGCGGGCGGGCGGTGCGTGCGGTGGACGGGATCGACCTGACGGTGCGGGCGGGCGAGATCCTCGGCATCGTGGGGGAATCCGGGTCGGGGAAATCCACGCTCGGCCGGATGCTTCTGGGGCTGGAGACGCCCCATGCGGGCGAGGTGCGCTATCAGGGCGCGCCGATGCCCCGGCCGCGCACCGACGCCTGGCGCCGCCTGCGGGCACAGATGCAGCTGGTGTTCCAGGACCCGCTGGCAGCCCTCGACCGCCGCATGACCATCGCCGCGCAGATCGCCGAACCGCTGGAGATCCACGGCCTGGCGCAGGGGGCCGAACGGCAGGCGCGCGTGGCCGGACTGATGGCGAAGGTCGGCTTGCGCCCCGATCAGGCCGGCCGCTATCCGCACGAATTGTCGGGCGGCCAGCGCCAGCGGGTGGTGATCGCCCGGGCGCTGGCGACGCGGCCGCGGTTTCTGGTCTGCGACGAGCCGGTGTCGGCGCTGGACGTGTCGATCCAGGCGCAGGTGGTCAACCTGCTGCGCGACCTTCAGGCGCAGGAGGCGCTGACCATGGTGTTCATCAGCCACGACCTCAAGGTGGTGCGCAACATCTGCGACCGGGTGGCGGTGATGTATCTGGGCCGGGTGGTGGAAGAGGCGCCGTCGGACCAGATCTTTTCCGACCCCCGCCATCCCTACACGAAGGCGCTGGTGTCATCGGTCCCGCGTGCGGGGGCGGGGCTGTCGGGGCGGATCATCCTTCAGGGCGAACCGCCGAACCCCGCCGCGCGGCCCCCGGGTTGCGCCTTTCACCCGCGCTGCGCGCTGGCCGATGCCGCCTGCGCGCGCGCGGTTCCCGCGCTGGAACGCCATCGCGGCCGCTGGACGGCCTGCCTGAAACAGCGCGCCATCGTGCAGACCGCAGCCTGAGGCCCCCCATGTTGACCTATATCCTGTCCCGGCTGGCGCGCGCGCTGCTGACCATCCTGCTGGTGATGACCTTCGCCTTCGTGGTGCTGCGGATGTCGGGCGATCCGGCGATCATCCTGCTGGGCCCCGACGCGCCGCAGGACGCCATCGACGCCTTCCGCGCGCGGTGGGGGCTCGATGCGCCGCTGTGGCAGCAGTATCTGGCCTATCTGAAACAGCTTGCCACCTTCGATTTCGGCGTCTCGATGCGCGACCGCGCCCCGGCGCTGGATCTGGTGCTGGAACGGGTTCCGGCGACGCTGGCGCTGACGGTGCCGGCGCTGATGCTCAAGATCGGCATCGGCATTCCCGCCGGGGTCTATGCGGCGCTGCACCGGCAGTCGGTGGCGGACCGCGGCGTGATCATGCTGTCGATCTTCGGCTTCACCATCCCGTCCTTCGTGCTGGGGCTGGTGCTGGTGCTGATCTTCGCGGTGCGGCTCGACTGGCTGCCCTCGGGCGGGCAGGACACGTGGCGCCATGCCATCCTGCCCATCGTCACAATGTCGGTCGGCGGCATCGGCATTCTGGCGCGGTTTTCCCGGTCGGCGATGATCGAGGTTCTGGGCCAGCCCTATATCCGCACCGCCATGGCCAAGGGGCTGAGCTGGCGCGACGTGGTGTGGAAACATGCGCTGCCCAATGCGGCAGTGCCGATCGTGACGCTGATCGGCTTCATGGTGGGGGCGCTGATCGCCGGGGCCGTGGTGATCGAAAGCATCTTTTCCTGGCCCGGCGTCGGGCGGCTGATCGTGGTGTCGGTGGCCAACCGGGATCTGGCGGTGGTGCAATGCCTGCTGCTGGTGATCGCCAGTTCGATGGTGGTCGCGAACCTGCTGGTCGATTTCGCCTATGGCCTGCTGGACCCGCGCCTGCGCGCCAGGGCCGCAACGCATTGAGGATCCCGCGATGACCGACACGACCCTTTCCGCCCCCGCCGCGCAGGCCCCCGGCCGGCTGACCCGCCTGCGCCGTGCGATGCCGCTGCTGGTGCTGCTGTCGGCGGTGTGGCTGGGGCTGATGGTGCTGGCCGCCGTTCTGGCCGACGCGATCCGCCCCTATGCGGTCACGCAGATGGACCTGTCGGCGCGGCTGGTGCCGATGGGGACGCCGGGCCATCTGCTGGGCACGGACGAACTGGGCCGGGACGTGCTGTCGCGGCTGATCCAGTCCATCCGGGTGTCGCTGGTGATCGCCTTCGGCGCCACGATCCTGTCGGCGGTGGTCGGCACCGCGCTCGGTTTCCTTGCGGCGCAGTTCCGCGGCTGGGTCGAACAGATGGTGATGGCGCTGGCCGATTTTCAGGCGGCGCTGCCCTTCATGATCATGTCGCTGTCGGTGCTGGCCTTTTTCGGGTCGTCGATGACGCTGCTGGTGTGCCTGATGGGGTTCTATGGCTGGGAACGCTATGCCCGCATCGCGCGGGGGCTGGCGATCTCTGCCTCGGCGCAGGGCTATGCGGGGGCGGTGGTGCAACTGGGGGCGCGGCCCGCGCGGGTCTATCTGCGCCACATCCTGCCCAATGTCGCCTCGACCCTGATCGTGTCGATGACGCTGACCTTCCCGGAAATCATCCTGATGGAATCGGGGCTGAGCTTCCTTGGCCTCGGCGTGCAGCCGCCGGAAACCTCGCTCGGCAACATGGTGGGGTTCGGGCGCGAATACCTGACGCGCGCGCCCTGGATCATGCTGGCCCCCTCGCTGGTGATCGTGCTCACCACGCTCTCCATCTCACTTCTGGGCGACTGGCTGCGCGACCGGCTGGACCCGACGATCCGCTGAATGTCCCGAAAGAGGAAAGACGAAAGATGACGCGTATCATGGCGCATCGCGGCGCACGCGACCTGTGGGCGGAAAACTCGCTGGCCGGGTTCCGCAAGATCCTGCCCTATGGGTTCGCCGCGGTGGAATTCGACGTGCACCTGACGGATGCGGGCGAGATGGCGGTGATCCACGACGCCGCGCTGGACCGCACGACCGACCGCAGCGGCCCGGTGCGGGCGCTGACCCCGGGCGAACGGCGGGCCGCCCGCCTGCGCGGCCCCGGCGGCGCCCTGACGGACCAGCATATCCCGACGCTGGACGAGGTGCTGGACCTGCTGGCCCGGGATCCGGCGATAGAGCCGTGGGTCGAGCTGAAATCCGGTGCGGACGGCAGGCCCTATCCGGGGCTGGTGGCGATGGCGGCCGCGGCGCTCGACCGTCACGGGCTGACCCGCCGCGCCGCGCTGCACAGTTTCGACATCGCGGTGGTGCGCGAGATCCGCGACCGCGCGCCCGGCCTGAAACGGCTGGTTTCGGTGGATGCCGGATGGGCCGACCGTCAGGGCGGCATCGCCGCCTTCCTGCGGCAGGTGGAGGGTCTGGCCGATATCGTCGGCATCCACCACGCGCTTTACGAGGCCGAATTCGACACCATCGCCGCCCTGCGCCCGCCCGAGGGATGTTCCGTCTGGACGGTCAACGACCCCGGCCTGATCCGCCGCTGGATCGGCCGGGGGCCGGGGTTCGTCGTTTCCGACAACCCGGTGCTGGTGCAGGACCTGATAACCGAAGGCGCCGCGGCATGAGGCGGTTCGGCGCGATCCTGTTCGACTGCGACGGCGTGCTGATCGACAGCGAGCCGCAGGGCTGCCTGGCGCTGGCCCGCGCCGTGACCGGGGCAGGGGTGCCGATGACCCCGGCAGAGGCGACGGCGATGTTTTCGGGCTGCGCCGCCGCCGACAGCCGGGCGCGGATGGCGGCGCTCGGCCTCGATGCGGAAACGGTATTCGCCGAAAGCGACCGGCTGCTGTTCGAGATGTTCGACCGCGGGATCCCCCATATCCCGGGGATCGAGGCGGTGCTGGCCGGGGTGTCCGTGCCGGTCGCGATCTGTTCGAATTCCTCGGTGGCGCGGCTGGACCGTTCGATCCTGCGCACGCCGCTGGCGGCGCGGTTCGGCGCGCATGTCTATTCCGCCGATCACGTGGCGGCGGCGAAACCCGCCCCGGATCTGGCGTTGCTGGCCGCCGCCCGCCTTGGCGTGGCGCCCGGGGATGCGATCTTCATCGACGACAACATCCACGGCATCCGCTGCGCCGCCGCTGCGGGCTGTCTGGCCGTGGGGTTCATCGGGCCCTCCGACCACCGCCCCGGCCATGACGACACGCTGCGCGCGGCCGGTGCCGACCATGTGGTGCGGGGCATGGCGGAGTTCCATGCCCTGCTCGACCGTCTTTCCCTGAAACTTGCTGCCTGAAAGAGCCGACATGACCGATCTGCCCCTTCTTGGCGCCGCGATGACCGTGGCCGAACTGGAAACCCTGCAGGATTTCATCCTGTCCCGCGACCGGGATCTGGAATTGCAGGATTTCTGCATCCCCGGCGCGCTCGATGCCGACTGGCGGCCCACGGCCGAACGCGCCCGCGCGCTGCTGGCGGGCTATCAGGGCCGTCTTGGCATCCACGGGCCGTTCTGGGGCCTGCATATCGCCAGCGCCGATGCGGAAATCCGCGCGGTCGTCAGCCGCCGCCTGATGCAGGGGCTGGAGGTCTGCGACTACCTGGGCGCGACCCAGATGGTGATCCATTCGCCCTACATCACCTGGGATTACAACAACCTCGACAATTTCGCCGGCCGCAGCGCCTATCGGTCCGTCATCGACCTGACGCACCAGACGCTGGCCGAGGCGGTGAAGCGTGCCGAAGGCATCGGCGTGACCATGGTGATCGAGAACATCATGGACAAGGACCCCGACATCCGGCGCACGCTGGCGGAAAGCTTTTCTTCCGCCGCCGTCGCGGTGTCGGTCGATACCGGGCATGCGCAATATGCCCATGGCTCGACCGGCGCGCCGCCGGTGGATTATTTCATCCGCCGCGCCGGGGACACGCTGCACCATGTCCATCTGCAGGATGCCGACGGCCATGCCGACCGCCACTGGGCCATCGGCGAGGGCAATATCCACTGGCCGGCGGTGTTCCGCGCGCTTGGCGAACTGACCTCGAACCCCCGCCTGATCCTGGAACTGCGCGACAAATCCGGCATCCTGCCCTCGGCGGCATGGCTGGAGGCGCGGGGCCTCGCCTGCTGAGGGCCGGGGCGGGGCAGGGCGGCGGATGCCGGGGCGCGCCCCGGCCTACGCCCGCCCGGCCCGGGTCATGCGGGTGCCGACCTCCCATTCCAGCGTCGGCACCGCGCGCAGGCGCATCGCATCGTCCAGCGCCATCGTATCCCATTTCACCGACAGCCCGGCGATGCGCTGGCGCACGCAATAGATGCGGAAGGCGTTGAAGAGCCAGTAGTAATCGTAGTTCCGCAAGGGCCGGCCCGCATGCGATTCGTAGATCGCCTTGCACTCGTCCTCGGATGGCACGCCGCCCTGTTCGGGGGCGTGGATGTCGCCGCCATGGGCGATCAGTTGCAGGTGGCGGTGGCAGAAGTGGATATAGGTGAAGTCGATCTCGGGGTCGCCGAAGCACGACATTTCCCAGTCGAGCAGCGCCACGGGCCGGAAATCGCGGTAGATGACGTTGGCAAAGCGCGCATCGCCCCAGACGAAGCTGACGGTTTCCTCGCGCGGCATGTTGGCGCGCAGCCAGCGGCGCAGTTCCACCACGATCGGCACGGGTTCGTCCGGCAGGAAGCCCGCGCCCCAGTCGTAGATGCGTTCCCACCAGTCGAGATGCTGTTCGATGCAACTGCGGTTCCGGTCGGGCCACTGGTAGGCGGCAAGGCCGGTCTTGCGCCAGTCCACCTTCTGCAGGTTGGCCGCCGCCTGGATCGTCGAGGTCCAGAGCCGGCGGCGTTCGTCGTCGCTCGCCTCGTGGATCCAGCCCGAGGTGATGTAGACCGGCTTGTCGGCGGCGGTGCGGCCTTCGGCGAAATCCATGAAATAGAAGGGGCGGCCGAGGACGGATGTGTCGCCCTCGAACCAGCGCACGCGGGCGGCGGGGTAGCCGGGGATCCCCTCCAGCGCCTTCATCGTGCCGTACTGGCGGGCGATGTCGTATTCCATCAGCAGCGATTCGCCCTCGGGCGGCAGGCGCAGGATCAGCTTTTCGGGGGCGGCCCCGGGGGCGGGGGACAGCGATACGCGGTAGGTCTCGTTCGACCAGCCGGCGCCGGCGGTGGCCTCTGCCACCTCGTGCACCACGGCGCCGCCCAGGCCGGGCTGGCGGCGCAGCCAGTCCTGCAGGCGGCGGGCCATGTCGGCGGCGTCGAATTGCGTGGCAAAGATCGGCATGCGTCCCCTCCTCAGCCCAGAATGCGGTCGCGCAGGCGCGCGGCGAAATCGGGCAGGCCCGTCACCCTGTCGGCATAGGCGGCGAGAGAGCCGTCCACGCGGTCGATCTCTGCAAAGGCGGCGCCCAGGTAGTCGGCATGCGCCAGCAGCAGGGGGGCCACCACCTCGGGCGGGAAGATGGCGTTGCCGGAATAGTCCCTGTCCCAGTGGTCGTTGGTCAGGTGATAGTCGGCCAGCACCGTGTCCTCGGGCACGCCGAGAAGCCGCAGCAGCGTGGCGGCGACAAAGCCGGTACGGTCCTTGCCGGCGGTGCAGTGGATCAGCAGGGGGGCCTCCGCCGCCTCGTAGACCCTGACCAGCGCCGCGCCCATCTGCGCCGCCGCGTCGCCGGCGAAGCGGCGGTAGACCCACAGGATGCGTTCGCGGTTCATCTCGGCGGTGATGGCGCTGCCGTCGGGCGCGATCATCGAGGTGAAGGACCCCGGCTCCACCGGCGCGGGCACCACGGCGATGCCCCCGAGGACGGCGGGGTCGGGGGCGTTCTTCAACCGCTCTTCCCGCCCGCGCAGGTCGATGATCGTGCGCAGCCCCAGGGCCGCCAGCGCCGGTGCCGCCGCAGAGGGCACGCGGCCCAGATGGGCGGACCGGAACAGCCGCCCCGCCGGGATCACCGCGCCGTCGCCGGTGGCATAGCCGCCGAAGTCGCGCAGGTTCGACAGCCCCGTGATCTCGATCCGGTTCCGGCCTTGCGCCGCCGTCACATCCATATCGTCGCCCCTTCCGTTCGCCGCCCCACCCTGCCGCGCCCCGCGCGCCGGGGCCGTCCCCGCAGGGTGGGACTGCCGCACCCCCGCCCCCTTCCTAGCCTGTGCCGCACACGAAGACCGGCCCGCGCGGCCCAAGGAGGATCCATGACCAGCCACCGCAGCCCCAACGAGGTCGTCACGCTCTACTGCGAAAAGGCCTGGAACGAATGCCAGACCGACCTGATCCGCGAAATCACCGCCAATCCGGTCGTGCGCCATTATGCCGGGCGCATCCAGACGATGGACCACGACACCCAGATCGCCCGCATCCAGGACCGCCACAAGACCGCCAGGCCGCGGTTCGACGGCATCATCCAGTTCGCCGAGGGGCCCTATGTGGCCTATGTCTGGAACAACACCACCGAACAGGGCGGCAAGAAGAGCGGGATCGAGATCTTCAAGGTCGAGGAAGGCCGCATCACCGAGGTCTGGAACCCCTCGACCGTGGACGAGGGCCACTGGGCCTGAACCCCCCAAAGGGCCCGTACCGTGCGGCGGGGACAGACGCCGGACGGTGCGGGCATTGCACTTTGCGCACTGCTTTCCGACAGGGCCCGGGCCATGGACCCGGCCCCCACACCAACGGGAGACGACACATGAGTTTCGCAAGAACCGCCCGCACCACCGCCGCTGCGCTGGTGCTGGGGGCCGCCGCCGCCCTTCCGGCCGCCGCCGAGAACCTGGTGCTGACCTATACGAGCTACATCGCCAACACCCATCCGGTGAACGCCGATGCGATCCTGCCCTGGGCCGAAGAGGTGGCGAAAGTCACCGAAGGCCGGGTGCGGATCGAGGCGCTGCCCAAGATGGTGGGCACCGCGCCCGCGCAGCACGACGTGATCGCCGAGGGGCTGGCCGATGTCGCCTGGTTCACGCCGGGCTATACGCCGGGCCGCTTTGCCGCGCTGGAACTGGCCGAACTGCCCTTCATCGCCGACGACCCCGAGGTGGGCGCGATCGCGATGCAACGCTGGTTCGAGAAATATTTCGCCGACGGCAAGGTGTTCAAGGAAGTGCACCCGCTGGCGATCATGACCACCAGCGCCGGCACCATGATGTCGAAAAAGCCGGTGAGCACGGTCGAGGATCTCAAGGGCCTCAAGGTCCGCTCGCCGCTGCCGATCACGCTCGGGATGCTGAACACCATCGGCGCCGTGCCGGTGCAGAAACCGGGCAACGAAGCCTACGAGCTTCTGGCGGCGGGCACGCTGGACGCCTCGCTGTCGGGCGCCGAACAGGCGGTGACGTTCAAGCTGGGCGAGGTCACGAAACAGATGCTGATGGTGCCGGGCGGGTTCTACAACTCGGTCTGCGGCGTGATCATCAACAAGGACAAATGGGCCCAGATCTCCGAGGCCGACCGCGCCGCCATCACCGCGATCTCGGGCGAGAAACTGTCGCGCGCGATCGGGAAGAGCTTCCTCGGCCCGATCGAGGAAGCCAAGACGATGATGTCCGAAGGCGGGCGCAGCGTCGACATCGCCTCGGATGAAATGGTGGCCGAACTCAAGACCGCCTGGGCCGGGGTCGAGGCAGAGATCATCGCCAAGGCAGAGGCGTCGGGCGTGCAGGATGCGGCCGCGCTGCTGGCCGACCTGCGCGCGATGGTGGCCGAGGTGCAGAAGGAAATCCGCTGACCGGCAGGACGCCCGCCCGGCCTTTGGCCCGATGGACGGTGCCGGAGCCTCCGGCGGGGATATTTGAAGACAGAAAATGATCAGCGCGCGCCCTTTTTCCGAAAGGGCGCGCGCTTTCTTTCACCTTTTCATAAATACTCCTGCGCGGCGCGCGCAGCTCTCCATCAGGCCAAAGGCCGGGCCTGCCGTATCCGTTCCGGCAAGATCGGGAACATTCTGCGAACAAACCTTTCCCCCCGCCGCAAAGCCGCTATACTGGCCCGCATGACTCGGTTTGACGAACATGATGCCTTCGAAGAGGCCGCCCTGCCGCTCAGCCGCCGCGCGATGGCGGCCCGGCCCGCGCCCTATCTGGACGGGCTGAACCCCGCGCAGCGCGCGGCGGTCGAGGCGCTGGACGGCCCGGTGCTGATGCTGGCCGGCGCGGGCACCGGCAAGACCCGGGCGCTGACCACGCGCATCGCGCATCTGCTGCATACCGGGCGGGCGCGCCCGAACGAGATCCTCGCCGTGACCTTCACCAACAAGGCCGCGCGCGAGATGAAGGAACGGGTCGGCCGCCTTCTGGGCCAGACGGTCGAGGGGCTGCCCTGGATGGGCACCTTCCATTCGGTCTGCGTGCGCCTGCTGCGCCGGCATGCCGAACTGGCGGGGCTCAAGTCGAACTTCACCATTCTGGACACCGACGACCAGATCCGCCTGATGAAACAGGTGATCCAGGCCGCCAACATGGACGAGAAACGCTGGCCCGCGCGGCAGCTGGCGGGGCTGATCGACAACTGGAAGAACCGCGCCTGGACGCCCGAAAAGGTGCCCTCGGCCGAGGCGCCGGCGTTCAACAACCGCGGGACGGAGCTGTACGCCGCCTATCAGGACCGGCTGCGCACGCTGAACGCCTGCGATTTCGGCGACCTGCTGTTGCATTGCGTGACGATCTTTCAGGCGCATCCCGATGTGCTGGAACAGTATCAACGCTGGTTCCGCTATATCCTCGTGGACGAATACCAGGACACCAACGTCGCGCAGTACCTGTGGCTGCGGCTTCTGGCGCAGGCGCATCGCAACATCTGCTGCGTGGGCGACGACGACCAGTCGATCTACGGCTGGCGCGGGGCCGAGGTCGGCAACATCCTGCGGTTCGAAAAGGATTTTCCGGGCGCGCAGGTGATCCGGCTGGAACAGAACTACCGGTCCACCGCGCATATCCTCGCCGCCGCCTCGGGGGTGATTTCGGCCAATCAGGGGCGGCTCGGCAAGACGCTCTGGACCGAAGCCGAGGGGGGCGAGAAGGTCCGCCTCATCGGCCATTGGGACGGCGAGGAAGAGGCGCGCTGGATCGGGGAAGAGATCGAGGCGCTGGAACGCGGCACCCGCGGCGGCGATCCGGTCAGCGCGAACGGCATGGCGATCCTCGTGCGCGCGGCGCATCAGATGCGCGCCTTCGAGGATCGGTTCCTGACCATCGGCCTGCCCTATCGCGTCATCGGCGGCCCCCGGTTCTACGAACGGCAGGAAATCCGCGATGCGATGGCCTATTTCCGCCTCGCCGTCAGCCCCGAGGACGATCTGGCCTTCGAGCGCGTGGTGAACCTGCCCAAGCGGGGCCTGGGCGACAAGGCGCAGGCCGACATCCAGCGCGCGGCGCGCGATCTGGGTCTGCCGCTGCTGGAAGGTGCGCGGGCGCTGGTGGCGCAGGGCGGCATCGGGGGCAAGGGGGGGGCGGCGCTGCGGGTGTTCTGCGCGGCGGTGGACCGCTGGCATGCCGTCGCCGCGACCCCGGGGCACGACCATATCCAGCTGGCGGAAACCATCCTCGACGAATCCGGCTATACCGCGATGTGGCAGGCCGACAAGACGCCCGAGGCGCCGGGGCGGCTGGAAAACCTCAAGGAACTGGTCAAGGCGCTGGAGGCGTTCGACACGTTGCAGGGGTTTCTGGAACATGTCGCGCTGATCATGGAGAACGAGACCGAGGAGGCGGCGGAAAAGGTCACGATCATGACGCTGCATGCCGCCAAGGGGCTGGAATTCCCGGTGATCTTTCTGCCGGGGTGGGAAGACGGGCTGTTCCCCAGTCAGCGCGCGATGGACGAAAGCGGGCAGAAGGGGGTGGAGGAGGAACGGCGGCTGGCCTATGTCGGCATCACCCGGGCGGAACGGCTCTGCACCATCAGCTTCGCCGCCAACCGCCGCGTCTATGGCCAGTGGCAGAGCCAGCTGCCGAGCCGCTTCATCGACGAACTGCCCGAGGCGCATGTCGAGGTGCTGACGCCGCCGGGCCTTTATGGCGGCGGCTATGGCGCGGCGCGGCCCGCCGTGGCGGGGGTGGAAACGCGGGCGGCGGCGGCCAATGTCTACAATTCCCCCGGCTGGCAGCGGATGCAGAGCCGCGCCGCCTCAAGGCCCGTCCACGCCCCGCAGGAATCGCGCCATGTGGTGATCGACCTCGAGGCCGTGTCGGTCTTCGACACCGGCGACCGGGTGTTCCACAAGAAGTTCGGCTATGGCGAGGTCGCGGGGATCGAGGGCGACAAGCTGCGCATCCGCTTCGACAAGGCGGGGGAAAAGCATGTGCTGGCGGGCTATGTGGTGCCCGCCGAACATGCGGATGACGTGCCGTTTTAAGGAATAGGTAATCACGCTACCGCCGGGCCGGGCGGGAGAAGGAAACGCATTGCGTTTCCCCCGCCCGTTGCGCGGCGGTGCCACTGGAAACGGTCACGCCCCAGAAACGGGAGGCCAGCGCCTGCCCCGGCGGGCGAGTAGCGCCCGCCATGGGCGGGGCGGGCGCTGGCCGGGGGCTTTGGGCCCCCGGCCGGGGCAACGGCACCGGCAGGATATGGCGAAGGCACGCGCCTTCGCCAGACAGATCGGCAGGGCTATAGGATGAACCGCCTCAACGCCGCGCCCGCGCCGCCGCCATCCGGTCCAGCGCCAGCGCCGCCAGCCCCGCCGCCAGCCCCCAGAAGGCCGCGCCGATGCCGAAGACCGCGGTGCCCGAGGCGGTGACGATCAGCGTCACCGTCGCCGCGAACCGCTGGTCTCCGGCGGCGAAGGCCCCGGTCAGCGCCCCCGACAGCGGCGCCAGCATCGCCAGCGCCACCATCGCCGCCAGCAGCGCGGGCGGCAGGGCGAGGATCAGCGCGATCAGCACCGGCCCCGCGAGCCCGAGCCCCACCCAGACCGCCGCATAGGCCAGCCCGATGCGCCAGCGGCGGGAACGGTCGGGCTCCACCTCGGGGTCGAGACAGATCGCCGCCGTCATCGCCGCCATGCTGATCGTATGCCCGCCGAACAGCCCCGCCAGCGCCGACAGCCCCCCGGTGGCCAGTTGCGCCAGCCGCACCGGCGGCTCGAACCCCGCGGCGCGCATGGTGGCGAAGCCGGGCAGGTTCTGCGACGCCATCGTCACCAGATAGAGCGGCACCGCCAGCCCCAGCACCGCGCCCGGATCGAAGGCGGGCGGGATGAACACCAGCGCGGGCAGGCCGGGCAGGGGCGCGGGCACCACCGCCTGCCCGCCCGCAAAGGCCAGCGCCAGCCCCGCGGCGAGCGCCGCCAGCACCGCGAAACCGGGGCCGAAGAACCGCACCACCGCATAGACCGCCACCATCGGCAGAACCAGCGCCGGCAGGTCGGCCGCCGCCCCCGCCAGCCGCAGGCAGAAGGGCAGGATCACGCCCGCCAGCATCCCCGCCGCCACGCCGTCGGGGATGCGGGCGATCAGGCGTTCCAAGGGCCGCAGCACGCCGGTCGCCGCCATCAAGAGCCCCGTGACGACGAAGGCGCCCACCGCCTCGGCCAGCGAAATCCCCTCGGTCGCCGCCACCAGCGCCGCGCCGGGGGTGGACCAGGCCAGCACCAACGGCATCCGCGTCCACAGGCTCAGCGCCGCGCTGCCCGCCGCCTTGGCCAGGCACACCGCCAGCAGCCAGCTTGCCGTCTGCGCCGCATCCGCGCCGACCGCCACCGCCGCCGCCAGCACCAGCGGGATCGAGCTGCCGAAGCCGACGAAAGCCGCCACCAGCGCCGCTGAGATCATGGAAAACCGCATGCCGTCCCCCTTTGGTTCCGGGCGACTATGGCCGCCGCCCAAAGGGGCCGCAACCGCATGGCGGGGGGACAGGAAAAAGGCGGCGACCCGGGAGGAGGAGAGGGTCGCCGCCAGAGATGCGCGGCCTGGGAGGAGGAGCGGCCGTTCGCATGCCGTCGGGGGCAAAGCCCCCGGAATTCCGGCGGCGGCCCCATGAGGGAGGAGAGGAGCCGCCGCCACATTCGCCCGGCAGGGAGGAGGAGAGCCGGGACCGAACGCCGGGGCCTTTCGGCCCCAAATAAGGTGCGGCGACCCCAGGGAGGAGGAGAGGGGCCGCCGCTGTCACGACCGGCCCCAGGGAGGAGGAGGGGGCCTTTCGCATCGCGGATCCGGGCCGCAGCCCGGGATATGGGCGGCGACGGCACGGGGAGGAGATCGTGCCGCCGCCAGTCCGCCGGGCCCCAGGGAGGAGGAAAGGGGCCCTGCGTCGGAATTCTATCGTGCGGCGTCCACCGCGCGGCCATAGGCCGCCTCGAGCGAAATCCGCCGGATCATCGAGGGATGGATCCCCATGTCCGCCAGTTGCGCGTTGCTCAGCGCCGACAGGCCGCGATAGGTGCGCGTATAGATCCGGCGCTGTTCCAGCGCCTCGCGGACCCGGCCGAACAGTGCGGCGACCGATCCGGTCGGGCCCTTGCCCGTATGGGTTGCGGTGGTATCCATCGTTTCCGTCTTTCCGTCTGCCTCGCTTCGATGGGATTGAAAATAAACGAATGCTGCGTTTGCACAATGCCCCGTGGGCGCAATGCTGCATTGCAGTAGGGGCATATCGCCCTGCCCATGCCGCGGGCGCCCCGCCTGACGTTTGCGTAAATTACAGGCGGTTACGGGCGGGGTCTTGCCCTTCGGGCGCTTAAGCGCGACCTATGGGGGCGGAAACCGGCGCGCCGACGCGCCCGCAGTCATCAGGAAGGAAGGCCGATGGCCCCCACGCGCGATGCCGTTCTGCAGGTCCTGTCCCGAATCACGCTGCCCGGCGGCGGCACGCTGACGTCGCGCGATATGGTGCGCGCGCTGGTGGTCGAGGGCGGCGATATCCGTTTCGTGCTGGAAGCGCCGAGCGCCGAGGAGGCCCGCGCGCTGGAACCCGCCCGGGCGGCGGCGGAGGCGGCCTTGCGCGCGCTGCCGGGGGTGGCGCGGGTGTCGGTCGTCACCACCGCCCCCGCGGCACCTGCGGCCAAGGCGCCGTCGCTGAAGATCGGCGGCCATCCCACAGGGCAACCGGCGGGGCCGCAGCCGGTGCGCGGGGTGGCGCGGATACTCGCCATCGCCTCGGGCAAGGGGGGGGTGGGCAAGTCCACCGTGTCGTCGAACCTCGCCGTCGCGCTGGCGCGGCAGGGGCGGCGGGTGGGGTTGCTGGATGCCGATATCTACGGCCCCTCGCAGCCGCGCATGATGGGCGTGAACCAGCGCCCGGCCAGCCCCGACGGCAAGACCATCATCCCGCTTCAGGCCCATGGCGTCACCATGATGTCCATCGGCCTGATGCTGAAGGAAGGCGAGGCGGTGATCTGGCGCGGCCCGATGCTGATGGGCGCGCTGCAACAGATGCTGGGGCAGGTGGCCTGGGGCGAGCTGGACGTGCTGATCGTGGACCTGCCGCCGGGCACGGGGGATGTGCAACTGACGCTCTGCCAGCGCACGCAGCTGACCGGCGCCATCGTGGTCTCCACCCCGCAGGATGTGGCATTGCTGGACGCGCGCAAGGCGCTGCACATGTTCGAGACGCTGAAAACCCCCGTTCTGGGTCTGATCGAGAACATGTCGAGCTTCGTCTGCCCCAATTGCGGCCATGAATCGCATATCTTCGGCCATGGCGGCGTGCGGGCAGAGGCGGCGAAACTGGGCCTGCCGTTCCTCGGGGAATTGCCGATCGACCTCGACACGCGGCTGGCGGGCGATGCGGGCACGCCGGTGGCGGCCGGCGACGGCCCGGCGGCGGCGGCCTATGCCCGCCTCGCCGCGGGGCTGGTGGCGGGGGGGATGGCGTAAGGTTCCCCCGCCGTTCCGGCGGCCGAGGGCCGTCATATCCCGAGGGTGCCGTTGCCCCGGTCCAAAAATTTTCGTCCGAAAATTTTTGGATCTTTCCCCTGCGCCGGAGCGATGCCGGCGCGAGCCCCGGCCTGCGGACGCGGGGATACTGGCCTGTCCGGTTTTCCTGCGATCCCCCTCCCCAATGGCACCGCCGCGCGGGCCGGGTTGATCTGCTTCTGGAACTCTCTGGAACCGGCGGGGCGGTTCGCGGGTGACGCGGGCCGCCTTTTGATTTCGGCGCCGGAATCGGGCTCACGGGTCCTCTCGCTGCGGTGATTCGCCGTGACGGGTGCGCGATCCGCCGGTTTTGCCGTGTCTTTCAGGTCACGGTTCTTGATCGCGTGGGTCTGTCTGGAATCTTCTGGAACCGTATCGGCGGCACAACATCTTGCGGCTGTTTGTCCGCAAGTGACGAATTCTTGCATGGCGCCTGTCCCGTGGGTCGCGCCGCGCAAGCTTTCGGCGGAAAATTTCCATCAGGTTCCAGAAAAAACCATTGATTACCACCAGACGGCATGCGATCCATAACCCATCCGAGAGGCGGGCGTCAGAACGAAGGGGCAAAACACAACGACCCCGAAAGGCACCGAGGCAGGTTTCATCAGGCTACCGCCTTCTCGGACAACAAGAATCCGGCTCGTCGGCGAGCGACACATCCCCCCAATGGAAGCGGGCGATGCCGGAGTTGCCCAGTGATGGGACGAGGGCGGCGGATCGGGCACAGGCAGCAGCCCGATCCGCCGTTGTCGTTTCAGGCACCGGGCGGGGACAGGAAAGGGACGGACGGCCGTGAGTTTCTACGGCGAGTTCACGCAGAAGATCGACGGGAAGGGGCGCGTCTCCATCCCGGTCGATTTCCGTCGTGCGCTCGAACAGGGGGACCCGGACTGGACCGAGGGGCTGCGCCCGCGCGTGCGCATCGTCTATGGCGACCCGCGCCGCAAGTTCCTGGAATGCTACACGATTTCCGCCATCCGCGAGGTCGAGGCCCAGATCCGCGCGCTGCCCCGGGGCAGCCAGACGCGGCGGCTGGCCGAACAGTTCATGATTTCCGGGTCCGACACCTGCGAGGTCGACAACGACGGGCGCATCGTGCTGAGCCAGAAGCTGCGCGACCGGATCCGCCTGCGCGACGGCTATGGGGCGAACGAGACCGCGGACGCGCTGTTCGCCGGGACGCTCGACACCTTCCAGATCTGGCGGCCGGACGACTACGAGGACGACAAGGCCGCGCGGATCGCGGCGATGGCGGACGACCTGCCGCCCGATGTCGATGTTCTCACCCTTCTGCCCGCGCTCGGGGGCTAGGCGATGGGCGAACCGGACCGCCCCCCCCATGTTCCCGTCCTGCTGGCGCCGATCCTCGCATTGTGCGCCCCGGTCCGTGGGGTCTGGCTGGATGGCACCTTCGGCGCGGGGGGGTATACGCGCGGATTGCTCGCGGCGGGTGCCAGTCGCGTGATCGCGGTGGACCGCGATCCGACCGCGCTTGCGCGCGCGCGGGACTGGGCGGCGGAATACGGCGACCGGCTGCGGCTGGTGGAGGGCACGTTTTCCGACCTCGACACGCTGGCGGGCGAACCGCTGGACGGGGTGGTGCTGGATCTCGGCGTGTCCTCGATGCAGCTCGATCAGGCCGAACGCGGCTTTTCCTTCCTTCGCGACGGGCCGCTGGACATGCGGATGAGCGGGCAGGGCACATCCGCCGCCGATATCGTGAACGCGGCGGCGGAGGACCATATCGCCGATATCCTCTATCACTACGGCGAGGAACGCGCCGCCCGCCGCATCGCCCGCGCCATCGGGACCGCGCGCACGCAGGCGCCCATCGAGACCACCGGCCAACTGGCCGCCATCGTGGAACGCTGCCTGCCGCGCCCCAAACCGGGGCAGAGCCATCCGGCCACCCGCAGCTTTCAGGCCCTGCGCATCGCGGTGAACACCGAATTCGACGAACTGGTCGAAGGGCTGATGGCCGCCGAACGCGCGCTGCGCCCCGGCGGGCTGCTGGCCGTGGTCAGTTTCCATTCGCTGGAAGACCGGATCGTCAAACGCTTTTTCGCCGACCGCGCGGGCGGGGCGGGGCAGGGCAGCCGCTACGCCCCCGCCGCCGTTGCCGAACCCGCGCGGTTCGCCCCCGTCACCCGCCGCCCCGTGGGGCCCGACGATGCGGAACTGGCCGCCAATCCGCGCGCGCGTTCCGCCCTGCTGCGCATCGGCCGGCGGACGGAGGCGCCCGCGGGGCCGGTCGATCCCCGCGCGCTCGGGGTGCCGCTTCTGCCGCAGATCCACCGCAAGGGAGGCCGCTGAATGCGCTCGCTCTTCTATCTCTGTGCCGCGCTGGCGGTGATGGCGCTGGCCTTCTGGGCCTATCGGGAAAACTATGCGACGCAACAGGCGCTCAAGGATGTGTCCAAGCTGAACCGCGAGATTTCGGCCCTGCGCGAGGCGATCCGCATGCAGCGCGCCGAATGGGCCTATCTGAACCGGCCGGAGCGGCTGTCGGAATTGGCGGCGGTGAATTTCGACCGTCTGGGCCTGCTGCCGCTGCAATCCGAACAGTTCGCCCGCCCCGAAAACCTGCCCATGCCGCCGGTCGATCTGCCCGATGTCACCGATGCCGTCGATGTGATGGCCGCCACCGCCGAGGAGGAGGCGCAACCATGATCCGCACGCCGCTTCGCCCGCTTGCCCGGATCCTGCCCGCGCGCGCGCGCGGCGAGAACCCCGACGTGATCGAGCGCGAGAACATCCGCCTGCGGCATGAAACCATGCGCGAGCGGGCCCGCGAACGGGCGCAGGGGCGGCTCGTGCTGCTGGCGCTCGGGTTCTGCGCGGGGTTCGCGGCGGTGGGCGCGCGGATGGCGGTGCTGGCGGCGTCGGAACCGACCGAACCGCGCAGCGCGCCCGCCACCGCCCAGATCCAGGCGCAGCGCGCCGATATCGTGGACCGCAACGGCCGCGTTCTGGCCACCAACCTTGCCACCCACGCGCTTTACGCCCATCCGCAGGACATGGTGGATCCGGTGCGCGCGGCGCGGGAACTGGCGCGCATCTTCCCCGATCTCGACGCGGAAAAGTTGCAGGCGCAGTTCACCGGCGAGAGCAAGTTCGTCTGGGTGCGGCGCAAGATTTCCCCCGAACAGCGCCAGGAGGTGCACGAGATCGGCGAGCCGGGCCTTCTGTTCGGCACGCGCGAGATGCGGCTTTACCCCAACGGGCGGCTGGCCGCGCATGTTCTGGGCGGCGCGGGCTTCGGGCAGGAGGGCGTGCATTCGGCAGAGGTGATCGGCACCGCGGGCCTTGAAAAGGCGCTCGACGGGCGGCTGCGCGGGCTGGAGGATCCGGCCGAACTGGGCCGGCCCCTGACGCTCTCTCTCGACCTGACGGTGCAGGCCGTGGTGATGGAGGTTCTGGGCGCGGGGATGAAGCTGCTGAACGCCAAGGGCGCGGCGGCGATCATCATGGACGCCAGGACGGGCGAGATCGTGTCGATGGTCTCGCTGCCCGATTTCGACCCCAACGACCGCCCCCGCCCGCCGACCAGCGGCGAGCCGTCCGACAGCCCGCTGTTCAACCGCGCGGTGCAGGGGGTCTATGAACTCGGCTCGGTGATGAAGATCTTTCCGGTGGCGCAGGCGCTGGAACTGGGGCTGGTGAACCCGGACACCAAGGTCAACACCAAGGGGCCGATGACGCTCGGCCGGTTCAAGGTGCGCGATTTCAGGAACTACGGGCCGGAACTGTCGGTCACGCAGGTGATCGTCAAAAGCTCCAACATCGGCACCGCGCGGATCATGAGCGAGATCGGCCCGGTGCGTCAGCAGGCGTTCCTGTCCACCCTGGGCTTTCTGGAACCGATCCCGCTGGAGATGGTCGAGGCCAGCGGCGGCAAGCCGCTGTTGCCGCGCAAATGGGGCGATATCGCCTCGGCCACGATTTCCTACGGCCACGGGCTGTCGGCGACGCCGCTGCATGCGGCGGTGGGCTATGCGGCGATGGTGAACGGGGGCTATCTGGTGCGCCCGACGCTGCTGAAAGGCGACGCGCCCGCGCAGGGGCCGCGGGTGATCTCGCAAAAGACCTCGGACCAGATCCGGGTGATGCTGCGGCAGGTGGTGACGGAAGGCACCGCCCGGATGGCCGATGTGCCGGGCTATATGGTGGGCGGCAAGACCGGGACGGCCGACAAGCTGAAGCCCAACGGCGGGGGGTATTACAAGGACAAGGTGATGGCGAATTTCGCCGGCGCCTTCCCGATGAACGACCCGGCCTATGTCATCGTCGTCTCGCTGGATGAACCCGTGGAAACCTCGGGCTCCGAACCCCGGCGCACCGCGGGCTGGACCGCCGTTCCCGTCACCTCGGAAATCATCCGCCGCGTCGCGCCGCTTCTGGGCCTCAGGCCGGTCATTGAACCCGCCCCCTCTGTTGCGCTAACACGCGCGCGCAACTGAGCCGCCCGGGGGGCGCATCGCAGGGGGCGGGCATGACCGAAAGCGGCAGGACACTGGCGGAACTGGGCCTGACGGCGCGTCCGCCCGCGGCGTCGGGGCTGCGGGTGACGGGGATCGCGGTGGACAGCCGCAAGGTGCGCGAAGGCGTCCTGTTCGCCGCGATGCCGGGCAGCCGGATGCATGGCGCGGAATTCACGGATGCGGTGCTGCGCATGGGCGCGGCGGCGATCCTGACCGATGCCGCAGGGGCGCGGATCGCGGCACCCGCGCTCGCCCGCCATCCCGCGGCCGCGCTGATCGTGGCCGAGGACCCGCGCGAGGCGCTGGCGCGCGCCGCCGCGCTGTGGTCGGGCGCGCAGCCGGGGGTGATGGTCGCGGTCACGGGGACGAACGGCAAGACCTCGGTCGCGTCCTTCACCCGCCAGATCTGGACGGTGCTGGGCCATGCGGCGATCAATATCGGCACCACCGGGGTGGAGGGCGCATGGCACGCGCCCTCGCCCCATACCACGCCCGAACCCCTGACCCTGCACGCCATGCTGGCAGAGGCGGCGGCGGCCGGCGTCACCCATGCGGCGATGGAGGCGTCGAGCCACGGGCTCGACCAGCGGCGGCTGGATGGCGTGCGGCTGGTGGCGGCGGGGTTCACCAACCTGACGCAGGACCATCTGGACTATCACCACACGATGGAAGGCTATCTGGCCGCCAAGGCGGGCCTGTTCACCCGGGTGCTGCCCGATGACGGCGTGGCGGTGGTGAACCTCGACGACGCCAGGGGCCCCGAGGTCGCCGAAATCTGCCGCCGCCGGGGGCTGCGCGTGCTGGCGACGGGGCGCGCGGCGGGAGCCGACCTGCGCATCCTCGGCCAGCGGCCCGACGAGACCGGGCAGGAGGTCCGCTTCCAGTGGCAGGGCCAGCCGGTGCAGGCGCGCATGGGGCTGATCGGCGATTTCCAGGCCGCCAATGTGGCGGTGGCGGCGGGGCTGGCGATCGCCGCGGGCGACGCGCCCGAGGCGGTGTTCGCCGCGCTGCCCCGGCTGGAAACCGTGTGGGGGCGGATGCAGCTGGTGGCGCGGCGGCGGAACGGGGCGGCGGTCTATGTCGATTACGCCCATACGCCCGACGCCATCGCCACGGCGCTGCGGGCCCTGCGCCCGCATGTGATGGGCCGCATCGTCATCGTTTTCGGCGCGGGCGGCGACCGCGACCGGGGCAAGCGGCCGCTGATGGGGGCGGCTGCGGCGGCGGGGGCGGATGTGCTTTACGTCACCGACGACAACCCGCGGTCCGAGGACCCGGCCGCGATCCGCGCCGCCGTGCTGGAAGGCTGCCCCGAGGCGAACGAGGTCGGCGACCGGGCAGAGGCGATCCTGCGCGGGGTCGATGCGTTGCAGCCGGGCGATGCGCTGCTGATCGCGGGCAAGGGGCATGAAAGCGGGCAGGAAATCGGGGGGCAGGTCTATCCCTTCGACGATGCGGAACAGGCAAGCGTGGCGGTGGCCGCGCTGGACGGGATGATCTGATGGACGTGCTCTGGACCTCTGACGACGCCGCCGCCGCGACCGGCGGGCGCGTGACGCGCCCCTGGGCCGCCGCCGGGGTGTCGATCGACACCCGCACGCTGGCGCCGGGCGACCTTTTCGTGGCGCTGCGGGATGTGCGCGACGGGCATGATTTCGTGGCGCAGGCGCTGGAAAAGGGCGCGGCCGCGGCGCTGGTGTCGCGCGTGCCCGAGGGCGTGGCGGCGGATGCGCCGCTGTTGCTGGTGGATGACGTGATGGCGGCGCTGACGGCGCTTGGCGCGGCGGGCCGCGCGCGGGCGGCGGCGCGGGTGGTGGCGGTCACGGGGTCGGTCGGCAAGACCTCGACCAAGGAGATGCTGCGCGCGATCCTTGCCGGGCAGGGCCGGGTGCATGCGGCCGAGGCCAGCTACAACAACCACTGGGGCGTGCCGCTGACGCTGGCGCGGCTGCCCGCGACGGCGGATTTCGCGGTGATCGAGATCGGCATGAACCACCGGGGCGAGATCGCGCCGCTGGCGCAGCTTGCCCGCCCCCATGTCGCACTGGTGACGACCGTCGCCCCCGCGCATCTGGAGGCTTTGGGCACCATCGAGGAAATCGCGGCGGAAAAGGGCGACATCTGCACCGGGCTGGAACCCGGCGGCACCGCGGTGATGCCTGCGGGCCTGCCCGTCAGCCCGATCCTTTTCGCCGCCGCCGCGGGGGCGCGTCTGGTCAGCTTCGGCGCCGATGCGCGCGCGGACTGGCGGCTCGACTCGCTGCATGTGACCGCGGGTGCGACGGTGGTCGGCGCCACCACGCCCGCGGGGCCGCTGCTGTTCAAGGTCATGTCCCCGGGCCGTCATTTCGCCGCCAATGCCCTCGGCGCGCTGGCCGCGGCGGTGGCGCTCGGCGCCGATCCGGCGGTGGCGGCCTGCGATCTGGCGAACTGGGCCCCGCCCCCCGGCCGCGGCACGATCGAGGCGCTGAGCCTCGACCCCGCCGATGACGGCGCGTCCTTCGACCTGATCGACGACGCCTTCAACGCCAACCCCGCCTCGCTGGCCGCGGCGCTCGACGTGCTGGCCGCCGCCACCCCGCGCGACGGCATCGGCCGCGTGGCGCGGGGCCGGCGCATCGCCATTCTGGGCGACATGCTGGAACTCGGCCCCGACGAGGCCGCGCTGCACGCCGGCATGGCCCGCCACCCGGCCTTTGCGGCCATCGCCACCGTCCATTGCGTCGGCCCCCGGATGCGCGCGCTCTGGCAGGCGCTGCCGCCGGGCCAGCGCGGCCAGTGGGTGGGCAGCGCGCCCGAACTGGCCGCCCGCGCGCGCGGGCTGATCGACGCGGGCGACGTGGTGCTGGTCAAGGGATCGAAAGGATCGAAGGTCAGCCTTGTGGCAGAGGCATTGCGCAAGTTGGGCCGGCCGGGCACGGCAGGCCGGAAGGGAGACACCTGAATGCTGTACGGGCTGGTCCAGTTCTCGGACGGGGGCGATATCTTCAACCTCTTCCGCTACATCACCTTCCGCGCCGGGGGGGCGTTCTTCACCGCGCTTTTGTTCGGCTTTCTCTTCGGCCGCCCGCTGATCGCCATGCTGCGGCGCCGGCAGAAGAAGGGCCAGCCGATCCGCGACGACGGGCCGCAAAGCCACTTTTCCAAGGCCGGCACCCCGACGATGGGGGGCCTCTTGATCCTGTCGGCGCTGACGGTGGCGACGCTGCTGTGGGCGCGGCTCGACAATGTCTATGTCTGGGTGGTGCTGGGGGTGACGCTGGCCTTCGGCCTGATCGGCTTTGCCGACGACTATGCCAAGGTGACGAAGATGAACACCAAGGGCGTGTCGGGCCGGCTGCGCTTCGGCATCGGGCTGGTGATCGCGGCCATCGCCTCCTACGCCGCCGCGCAGACCCACCCCGAGGCGCTGGCCAACGGCGTCGCGGTGCCGCTGTTCAAGAACCTGATCATCGACCTCGGGATATTCTTCGTGCCCTTCGCGATGGTGGTGATCGTGGGCGCGGCCAATGCGGTGAACCTGACCGACGGGCTCGACGGGCTGGCGATCATGCCGGTGATGATCGCCTCGGCCACGCTCGGCACCATCGCCTATGTGGTGGGGAACTTCAACTTTTCCGAATATCTGGGCGTGCATTTCGTGCCCGGCACGGGCGAACTGCTGATCTTCTGTTCCGCGCTGATCGGGGGCGGGCTCGGGTTCCTGTGGTACAACGCGCCGCCGGCGGCGGTGTTCATGGGCGATACCGGCAGCCTTGCCCTTGGCGGCGCGCTCGGCGCCATCGCGGTCTGCACCAAGCATGAAATCGTGCTGGCCATCGTCGG
Source organism: Ruixingdingia sedimenti (assembly GCF_031432425.1). NCBI lineage: Bacteria > Pseudomonadati > Pseudomonadota > Alphaproteobacteria > Rhodobacterales > Paracoccaceae > Ruixingdingia > Ruixingdingia sedimenti. Next base: position 41,723 of record NZ_JAVKPH010000021.1, read on the forward strand.
CGGCCTTTTCGTGGTCGAGGCGCTGAGCGTGATCATCCAGGTGCTCTACTTCAAGCGCACCGGGCGGCGGGTGTTCCTGATGGCGCCGATCCACCACCATTTCGAGAAGAAGGGTTGGGCGGAACCGCAGATCGTCATCCGCTTCTGGATCATCTCGCTGATCCTGGCGCTGATCGGGCTGGCCACGCTGAAGGTGCGATAGCTTGCGGGCGGCGGGCCGGCGCGGCATGGTCGCGCCGGGGCAGTCGCGGGGGTGGGCATGATTCCGGTGCGCGGATACGAGGGGCGGCGCGTGGGCGTCCTTGGCCTGGGCCGGTCGGGCCTCAGCACGGCGCGGGCGCTGGCGGCGGGCGGGGCGGACCCCGTGGTCTGGGACGACAGCGCCGAGGCCCGCGACCGGGCGGCGGCAGAGGGCTTTGCCCCCGCCGATCCGGGGCGCGATCAGGTGCTGGCGGGGCTGGCGGTGCTGGTGACATCGCCGGGTATCCCGCATCTCTACCCCGGGCCGCATCCGGTGATCGCGCGCGCGATGGCGATGGGCATCCCGGTGGACAACGACATCGGGCTTTTCTTCCGGTCCTTCGCCACCGCCGCCTGGGACGGGTTCGACACCGCGCCCCGGGTGGTGGCGGTGACGGGATCGAACGGCAAATCCACCACCACGGCGCTGATCCACCACATCCTGACGGAATCGGGGCGGCCCGCGCAGATGGCGGGCAACATCGGCCGCGGGGTGCTGGACCTCGACCCCGCGCGCGACGGTGAGGTGGTGGTGCTGGAACTGTCCAGCTACCAGACCGAGCTTGCCCGCGCGCTGACGCCGGATGTGGCGGTGTTCACCAACCTTTCGCCCGACCATCTGGACCGGCACGGCGGCATCGGCGGCTATTTCGCGGCCAAGCGGCGGCTCTTCGCCGAGGGCGGCCCCGACCGCGCGGTGATCGGCGTGGACGAACCCGAGGGCCGGTTTCTCGCCGGCCAGCTGGCCGAGGCGCCGGCGGACGACCGGGTGATCCGGGTGTCCTCGGGGCAAAAGCTCGACGGTTTCGGCTGGTCGGTCTTTGCGCGCAAGGGGTTTCTGGCGGAATGGCGGCGGGGGCGGCAGATGGCGGCGGTGGACCTGCGCGCGATCCCGGGCCTGCCCGGCGCGCACAACCACCAGAACGCCTGCGCCGCCTGGGCCGCCTGCCGCGCCCTGGGCCTTGCCCCGCGCGAGATCGAGGCGGCATTGGCCAGTTTCGCGGGCCTGCCGCACCGCAGCCAGCTGGTGGGCGAACGTGGCGGGGTGCGGTTCGTCAACGACAGCAAGGCCACCAATGTCGACAGCGCCGCCAAGGCGTTGCAGGCCTTCCCCCGCATCCGCTGGATCGCCGGGGGACTGGGCAAGGACGGCGGCATCGCGGCGCTTGCGCCCCACCTGGGGGCGGTGGTGAAGGCCTATCTGATCGGCCATTCCGCGCGCGACTTCGCGCTGCAACTGGGCGCCACGCCGCACGAGATCTGCGAAACGATGGACCGCGCCGTCGCCCGCGCCGCCGCCGAGGCCGAACCGGGCGAGGTGGTGCTGCTGGCCCCCGCAGCGGCGAGCTTCGACCAGTACCCCAATTTCGAGAAGCGCGGCGAGGATTTCACCGCCCGCGTGCAGGCGCTGCCGGCCGCAGGGCAGGGGGCCTGAGCGCGGGCCCGGTGGTTCCGGCAGGGCCGGGGGGCCAGCCCCCCGGACCCCCCGGAGTATTTGGGAAAAGATGAAGCAGAATCCGCGCCGTTCGGGGCAGGGCGGGTGCCTTCAGGGCTGGCCCCGATATCCCCGCCGGAGGCTGCTGCGCTTTCCACAGGCACTGCCGGGCGCCAGAGGCATGCCCCTTTCATTTTCTGTCCCTAAATATCCCGGGGTCCGGGGCAGCGCCCCGGCGCCGCCCTGTCCGTATCCCTGCCGGGCGGCGTTCAGGCCGCCGATCCCCCCACCGTCAGCCCGCCGATCAGCAAGGTCGGCTGGCCCACGCCCACCGGCACCCATTGCCCGGCCTTGCCGCAGTTGCCCATCCCCGGGTCCAGCGCCATGTCGGTGCCGATGGCGCGGATGTGGCGCAGGGCGGTGGCGCCGTCGCCGATCAGGGTGGCGCCTTTCAGCGGTTCCTCCACCCTTCCGTTGCGGACCCGATAGGCCTCGGTGCAGGAGAACACGAACTTGCCGTTGGTGATGTCCACCTGCCCGCCGCCGAAGCCCACGGCCCAGATGCCGTCCCGCATCCCGGCGACGATCCCCGCCGGGTCGTCCTTGCCCGCCAGCATGTAGGTGTTCGTCATCCGCGGCATCGGGATATGGGCATGGCTTTCGCGCCGGCCGTTGCCGGTGGGGGCCACGCCCATCAGGCGGGCATTCTGGCGGTCCTGCATGTAGCCGACCAGAATTCCGTCCTCGATCAGCACGTTGCGGGCCGAAGGCGTGCCCTCGTCGTCGATGCTGATCGAGCCGCGGCGGTCGGGGATGGTGCCGTCGTCCAGCACCGTGACCCCGGGGGCTGCGACCCTTTGTCCCATCAGCCCGGCGAAGGCCGAGGTCTTCTTGCGGTTGAAATCGCCCTCCAGCCCGTGGCCCACCGCCTCGTGCAGCAGGATCCCCGGCCAGCCGGGGCCGAGCGCCACGTCCAGCACCCCGGCGGGTGCTGCCACGGCGTCGAGGTTGACGGCGGCGATGCGCAGGGCCTCGCGCACCACGCCTTCCCAGTGGCCGCGGTCCATCAGGCCCGCCAGTCCGTACCGCCCGCCGCCCCCCGCGCTGCCGGTTTCGCGCCGGCCGGCGCGTTCGACGATGACCGCGACGTTAAGCCGCGCCATCGGGCGCACGTCGGCCAGGCGGATGCCTTCGGGGCGCAGGATCTCGATTTCCTGATGCGTGGCCGACAGGCTCGCCGTCACCTGCACCACGCGCGGGTCGAGCGCGCGGGCGAAGGCGTCGATTTCCCGCAGGAGGTCGATCCTGGCGGCGAAGGCCGCATCGGCAAGCGGATCGGCGTCGGAATAGAGCCGGCGGTTCGTGCCCGCGGGCGGGGGGGCCAGAACGCCGCCGCCAGCACCCACCGCAAGCCGCGCGGTTTCGGCCGCGCGGCGCAGCGAAGCCTCTGATATCTCTGTGGAATGCGCATAGCCCGCAACCTCGCCCCGCACCGCGCGCAGGCCGAAGCCCTCGGAGGCGTCATAGCTCGCCGTGCGGATGCGCCCGTCGTCGAGCACCAGCACCTCGGACCGGCGGCGTTCGAGGAAGATTTCCCCGTCGTCCGCCCCCGCCACGGCATCGCGCAGGATGGTCAGCGCGGCGGTCTCGTCCAGCAGGGTCTCGAAGGGGCGGAAACGGTCGTCGCGCATGGGGGTTCCTTCCGAAGTCATTGATGCAGATCAAACAGCGCGCTTATGCCGCGATGGTTTTGCTTGTGGGCGCGGTGACAATATGGTTCTACCTGAGGCGGGAACAACGGGATTCTTCCCCAAGCGGCGCGATATGCCGCAAACGACACGGGAACCGCACGGGATAAGATCATGCGACTTTGGACACCTCTTCAGGGCTATGCCACCCTCGCACTGGCAGCTGGCTCGTTCCTCGGCTCGGCCGCCGCCGCCCAGGAACTGACGGTGATCGGCCGTCCCACCGACCGCGCGATGGGCTTTCAGCCCGCGGCGACCGAACTGGCGCACGATCTGCACTGGCTCGACGGGATGGTCCTGTGGATCATCACCGCGATCGTGATCTTCGTCACCGCCCTGCTGGTGGTGGTGATGCTGCGCTACAACCGGCGCGCGAACCCCACGCCGGCGCGGTTCAGCCACAACACGCCGCTGGAAATCGCCTGGACGCTGGTGCCGATCCTGATCCTGATCTTCATCGGCGCCTATTCGCTGCCGGTGCTGTTCAAGCAGCAGGAAATCCCCGTTGCCGACATCACCATCAAGGCGACCGGCAAGCAGTGGTACTGGAGCTACGAATATTCCGACCACGAGTTCGAGTTCGACAGCTACATGATCGGCGCCCCGGCCACCGGCGGCGATTTCACCCTGACCGCCGAGGTCGAGGCGCAACTGGTCGAAGCGGGCTACAGCCGCGAGGATTTCCTGCTGGCCGCCGACAATGCGATGGTCGTGCCGGTGAACAAGGTCGTCGTGGTCAACGTCACCGCCGCCGACGTGATCCATTCCTGGGCCGTGCCCGCCTTCGGGGTGAAGCAGGACGGCGTGCCCGGGCGTCTGGCGCAGCTGTGGTTCAGCGCCGACAAGGAAGGCGTCTATTTCGGCCAGTGTTCCGAACTTTGCGGGGTGGCGCATTCCTACATGCCGATCACCGTCAAGGTGGTGAGCGAGGCGGAATATGCCCGCTGGCTGGAAGGCGCCGTCGCGGAATTCGCGGGCGACCCGTCGACGCTGCGCGCGGTCAAAGTGGCCGCGGCGGAGTAAGTCGCGCAACAGGCAGGGCCGCGCGCGACGTGCGGCCCCACCCGAGGAAATACCGATGACCGATGTCCGTACCCACCAGATCGACAGCCCCGCCCTTTCGCCGGAGGCGGGCTTCGGCGACTATGTGGCGCTGCTCAAGCCGCGGGTCATGTCGCTGGTGGTGTTCACCGCGCTGGTCGGGCTTCTGGTGGCGCCGGTGCCGGTGCATCCGTTCGTGGGGCTGACCTCGGTCCTGTTCATCGCGCTCGGGGCGGGGGCTTCAGGGGCGCTGAACATGTGGTACGACGCCGATATCGACCGCGTGATGCGCCGCACCCGCGGCCGCCCCGTGCCCGCCGGCAAGGTCGCGCCGCAAGAGGCGCTGGCGGTCGGGCTGGGCCTGTCGGGGATCGCGGTGGTGATGCTGGGGCTGGCGGCGAACTGGTTCGCGGCGGGGTTCCTAGCCTTCACCATCTTCTTCTACGCCGTCGTCTACACGATCTGGCTGAAGCGCGCGACGCCGCAGAACATCGTCATCGGCGGCGCCGCGGGGGCCTTTCCGCCGATGATCGGCTGGGCCTGCGCGACCGGGGGGATCTCGGTGGAAAGCGTGGCGATGTTCCTGCTGATCTTCATGTGGACGCCGCCGCATTTCTGGGCGCTGGCGCTGTTCATGAAGGGCGATTACGAAAACGCCGGCGTGCCGATGCTGACCGTGACCCATGGGCGCCGCGCGACGCGGGCGCATATCCTGGTCTATTCGGTGCTGCTGGCCCCGGTGTCCGTCGGCGCGGCGCTGACGGGGATCGGCGGGCCGGTGGCGCTGGCCGCGGCGGTGGTGCTGAACGTGCTGTTCGTCGTCGGCGCGCTGCGCATCTGGCGGCGGGACGAGGTGCAGGCCGCGGCCGATGCCTATGCGGTGGAAAAGCGGTTCTTCCGCTTCTCGCTCGCCTATCTCTTTCTCTGCTTCGTGTCCTTCCTGGCCGAGGCGGCGCTGAAATCCTGGGGCCTCGGGGGGTGGTGATGTCGTTTCGTCCAGATCATGAACTGCACCGGCGCCGGATGGGGCGCAACCTCGGGATCGGCCTCGTGCTGGTCGTGTTCGTGGGGCTGGTGTTCGGCCTGACGATCGCCAAGATTTCGGGCGGCGGCCAGATCAGCGGTTTCGACCATAGCGTGCGCCCCGAACTCGTGCCGGAGGAAACGCAATGAAGGGCCCGGCGCGGACGGCGGCGCAACTGGCGGGGGTGGCGGTGGTCATGGCCGCGCTGTCGTTCGCCGCGGTGCCGTTCTACGACTGGTTCTGCCGCGTCACCGGCTTCGGCGGCACCACCGCGACCGCGGTGCAGGCCCCGGCGGGTGTGCTGGACCGCACGGTCAAGGTGCGTTTCGACGCCTCGCTCGGCAAGGACATGCCGTGGCGGTTCAAACCCGCGCAGCGCGAGATGGAGATCCGCATCGGCGAGGTCGGCCTTGCCTTCTACGAGGCCCACAACCCCACCGACCGGCGCATCGCCGGCACCGCCAGCTACAACGTCGCGCCGTTTTCGGCGGGCGGTTATTTCACCAAGATCGACTGTTTCTGCTTCGAGATGCAGGTGCTCGAACCCGGCGAGACGATGCAGATGCCCGTCACCTTCTACATCGACCCGGATATCGTGACCGACCGCGAGGGCAAATACGTCCGCGAGATCACGCTTTCCTACACCTTCCACACGACCGACCTTCCCGCGGACACGGCGGCGGCCACAAAGCCGCCGGCCACGGGAACGAACTGACCAGCCAGCGAGGGACCGCGACATGGCGCATTCCAAGAACCACGACTACCATATCCTTCCCCCATCCATCTGGCCCCTGCTGGGTGCGGTCGGCGCCTTCGTGATGCTGTTCGGGGGCGTCCTGTACATGAAGGGCATCACGCCCTGGATGTTCTTCATCGGCCTCGCGCTGGTGCTCTACACCATGTACGGCTGGTGGTCCGATGTGGTGCGCGAGGGCGAGACCGGTGATCACACCCCGGTGGTGCGCATCGGCCTGCGCTATGGCTTCATCCTGTTCATCGTGTCCGAGGTGATGTTCTTCTCGGCCTGGTTCTGGAGCTTCTTCAAGCACGCGCTCTACCCGATGGGGCCGGACAGCCCGATGAAGGATGGCGTCTGGCCGCCGGCCGGGGTCGAGGTGTTCGATCCCTGGCACCTGCCGCTGATCAACACGCTGATCCTGCTGTGTTCGGGTGCGGCGGCGACCTGGGCCCACCATGCGCTGGCCCATGACAACAACCGCCGCGACCTGAAGAACGGCCTGATCCTGGCGGTGATCCTGGGCGTGCTTTTCACCCTGCTGCAAGCCTACGAATACAGCCACGCCGCCTTCGGTTTCGCCGGGAACATCTATGGCGCGAACTTCTTCATGGCGACGGGCTTCCACGGGTTCCACGTCGTCATCGGGACGATCTTCCTGCTGGTCTGCCTGATCCGCGCCTACAAGGGCCATTTCACGCCGACCCAGCATGTGGGCTTCGAGGCTGCGGCGTGGTACTGGCACTTCGTCGACGTGGTCTGGCTGTTCCTCTTCGCCTCGATCTACGTCTGGGGCCGCTGAGCCCCGCCCCGCCGCCGGGCGACCGGCGGGGGCTTGCCGGAAAGGGGCGCGGGCCGCAGGGTCCGCGCCTTGCCGTTGGAACGATGCGAAAGGGGGGCCGGGTGTGGCATTGCGTCGGCTGATTGCGCCGCTGGTCTTTGGCCTGGGCGGCGCCGCGATCCTGATCGGGCTCGGGTTCTGGCAGGTGCAGCGCCTGTCCTGGAAGGAAGGCGTGCTGGCGGAAATCGACGCCCGCATCGCCGCCTCCCCGGTGGCGCTGCCCGAGGCGCCCGATGCGGACCGCGACCGTTTCCTGCCGGTGCAGGTCGCGGGGCGGTTCACGGGCGAGGCGCTGGACGTGCTGACCAGCCGCAAGGGGCAGGGCGCGGGGTTCCGCATCGTCGCGGTGATGGAAACCGATGCGGGCCGCCGCATCCTGATCGACCGCGGCTTTTTGCCCGAGGCGCGCCGGGCCGACCCGCGCGCCGAAGGCCCCGCGACCGTGACCGGCAACCTGCACTGGCCCGACGACAAGAGCAGTTCGACCCCGCCCCCCGACCTGGCGCGCGGCATCTGGTTTTCCCGCGATGTGGCGGACATGGCGGCGGCGCTGGATACGGAACCCGTGCTGGTCGTGCTGCGCGCGGGCGGGCCGCAGGACGGGGTGACGCCGATGCCGCTCGATACCTCGGGGATCCCGAACGACCATCTGGGCTATGCGGTCACATGGTTCCTGCTGGCGGTGGTGTGGTTGGGGATGACAGTCCTGCTGGTCTGGCGTATCTGGCGCAGGTCGGCGTAAGGAGACAGGCATGAAATACGTATCCACCCGCGGCACGGCGCCGGAACTGGATTTCGGCGCGGCGATGATGACGGGTCTGGCGCGCGACGGCGGGCTTTACGTGCCCGCCGCGGTGCCGCAGATGGCACCCGCCGACATCGCGGCGCTGGCGGGGGCGAGCTATGAGGACGCGGCCTTCCGCGTCATGCGCCCCTTTCTGGGCGATACCTTCACCGACGACGAATTCCGCGCCCTGATCGCGCGCGCCTATGCCGGTTTCGGCCATGCCGCCCGCGCGCCGCTGGTGCAGCTGGCGCCGAACCATTTCCTGCTGGAACTGTTCCACGGCCCCACGCTGGCGTTCAAGGATTTCGCCATGCAGCTGATCGGGCAGATGATGCAGGCGGCGCTGGCGAAATCGGGAAGCCGGATCACCATCGTCGGCGCGACCTCGGGCGATACCGGGTCTGCGGCGATCGAGGCGTTCCGGGGCCTGTCGAACGTCGATGTGTTCATCCTCTTCCCCCATGGCCGGGTGTCAGAGGTGCAGCGCCGGCAGATGACGACGCCGTCGGAATCGAACGTGCATGCGCTGGCGCTGGAGGGCGATTTCGACGATTGCCAGGCGCGGCTGAAGGACATGTTCAACCATTTCGAGTTCCGCGATGCCGTGGGCCTCGCCGGGGTGAACTCGATCAACTGGGCGCGGGTGCTGGCGCAGGTGGTCTATTACTTCACCGCCGCGGTGTCGCTCGGCGCGCCGCACCGGCAGGTGAACTTCACCGTGCCGACGGGGAATTTCGGCGACATCTATGCCGGCTCCATCGCCCGGGCGATGGGCCTGCCCATCGGGCAGCTGGTGGTGGCGACGAACCAGAACGACATCCTGCACCGCGCGCTGACCACGGGTGTCTACAGGACCGAAGGGGTGCGCCCCTCGATCAGCCCGTCGATGGACATCCAGGTGTCCTCGAATTTCGAACGCGCGCTGTTCGATGCGCTGTCGCGGGATGGCGCGGCGGTGGCGGGGCTGATGGCCGACCTGCGCGACACCGGGGCCTTCACCATCCCGCAGGGTGCGCTGGAAGGGCTGCGGGCCGGTTTCGCATCGGGCCGCTGTTCGGAGGATGAAACCGCTGCCGCCATCGCCCGCACGCTGGAAACCTCGGGCGAGTTGCTGTGCCCGCATTCCGCCGTGGGCGTGCATGTGGCCGAACCGTATCTGGGCGATGTGCCGATGGTGACGCTCGCCACCGCCCATCCCGCCAAGTTCCCCGATGCGGTAGAGGCCGCGACCGGCATCCGTCCCGCGCTGCCGCCCCGCATGGCGGGTCTGTTCGACCGGCCCGAGCGTGTGACCCGGGTGCCCAACGACCTCGCCGCGCTCGAAGCCCTCATCCTCGAAAGGACCGGCCGGAAATGATCCGCATCGCCACGCTGCCCAACGGTTTCCGCATCGTGACCGAAACGATGCCGGGGCTGAAATCCGCGTCCATCGGGCTGTGGATCAACGTGGGCGGCCGGCACGAGGCGGCGGACCAGACCGGGGTGGCGCATTTTCTCGAACATATGGCGTTCAAGGGCACCACAAGGCGCAGCGCCCTGCGCATCGCCGAGGAAATCGAGGATGTGGGCGGCTATATCAACGCCTATACCAGCCGCGAGATGACCGCCTATTACGCCCGCGTGCTGGAGGCGGATGTGCCGCTGGCGCTCGACGTGATCGCGGATATCGTGCTGAACCCGGTGTTCGACCCGCGCGACGTGGAAACCGAACGCCATGTGATCCTGCAGGAAATCGGCCAGGCGCTGGACACGCCCGACGATGTGATCTTCGACTGGCTGCAAGAGGTGGCCTATCCCGACCAGCCGATGGGCCGCCCGATCCTTGGCCCGGCGGAACGGGTGGAACGGTTCACCCGCGACGACCTGCGCCGCTTCGTGGGCGACCATTACGGGCCCGACCAGATGATCCTGTCCGCCGCCGGCGCGGTGGACCATGACCGCATCGTGGCGGCCGCGACGGCGATCTTCGGCGGCCTTTCCCCGGTGGGCATGCCGCGGCTGGAACCCGCGCGCTTCACCCCCGGCGAGCGGCGGGAACTGCGCGATCTGGAACAGGTCCATTTCACGCTGGCGTTCGAGGCGCCGGGCTATCGCGACGATGCGGTCTATACCGCGCAGGTCTATGCCACCGCGATGGGGGGCGGCATGTCCTCGCGCCTGTTCCAGAAGATCCGCGAGGACCGGGGCCTGTGCTATTCCATCTTCGCGCAGTCGAGCGCGCATGAGGATACCGGGCTGATGACGATCTACGCCGGCACCGGCGCGGCGGAAATCGCGGAACTGGCCGACCTGACGGTGGCGGAACTGAAACGCGCCGCCGACGACATGACCGAGGCAGAGGTCGCCCGCGCCCGCGCGCAGATGAAGGCCGGGCTGCTGATGGGGCTGGAAAGCCCCTCGGCCCGGGCGGAACGGCTGGCGCGGATGCTGGCGATCTGGAACCGCGTGCCGGATGTCGAAGAGGTGGTGGCCAAGATCGACGCGGTGACGGTCGGCGCGGTGCGCGACCACGGCGCGGCGCTGGCCGCGGGCGGGCGGGCGGCGATGGCGCTTTACGGCCCCGCCGATGCGGCGCCCGACCTGACCACGATCCGCGACAGGCTCGCCGCCTGATGTGGTCGCTGCGCCGCAAGCCGTTCATCGAGACGGAGCGGTTGACGCTGCGCCTGCCGGTACAGTCCGACTTCCGGGCCTGGGCGGCACTGCGGCAGGACAGCGCCGGGTTCCTGCAACCGTGGGAGCCGACCTGGTCCGACGACCACCTGACCCGGCGCGCCTTCGCCAACCGCGTCGCCTGGGCCGCGCGGGCGCAATCGCAGGGCACGGCGCTGCCGTTGCTGCTGATCCGGCGCGAGGGGCAGGTGCTGGTGGGGGCGATCACGCTCGACAACATCCGGCGGGGGCCGGCGCAGGCGGGGACGATCGGCTATTGGGTCGGCGCGCCCTTCGCCCGCAAGGGCCTCATGCGCGAGGCGCTGATGGCGGTCTGCCACCATGCCTTCACGGTGCTGGACCTGTCGCGGCTGGAGGCCGCCTGCCTGCCGGAAAACGCGCCCTCGCGCGGGCTGCTGGAAAAATGCGGCTTCAAGTACGAGGGCGTGGCGCAAAGCTATCTCCAGATCGCGGGGCGCTGGCGCAACCATGTGCTCTACGCCAATCTGCGCGGCGACCGGCGCGGGCGGTCCGACGCGGGGTAGGGCACGGAAAGTTTTCGGGTGGAAATCCTGCATCCCCGATCACGCATGCGCGAGCGGCCGGATTGATGCGTGACGGACGGGCATCCTGCCGTATCCTTGCGGGCAGGAGGTCCCGCCATGTTCCGCCGCGCCGCCGCCTTTGCCCTGACCTGCCTTGCCCTGTTCGGCCCCGCCGCGCCCGCCGCGGCGCAGGACCGTATCCCCAGCCATTGCATCGCGCTGGCGCAGGCCCCGGGGCTGGAGGTGATCCACCGCGCCAGTTTCGGCCAGCCCCTGGCCGCCGACCGCGTGCGCATCAGTTTCGTCGGCCATGCCACCTTCGTGCTGGAAACCCCGGGCGGGCTGGTCGCGGCCACCGACTATACCGGCCATCTGGGCCGGGGCGATGTGGTGCCCGATGTGGTGACGATGAACAACGCCCATTCCACCCACTGGACGCCCTACCCGGATGACCGCATCCCCCATGTCCTGCGCGGCTGGGACGATGGCGGGGGCGCGGCCGAGCACCTGCTGGATCTGGGCGAGATGCTGGTGCGCAACGTGCCCACCGATGTGCGCGACTGGCAGGGCGGGGTTCGGCCCAACGGCAATTCCATCTTCGTGTTCGAGGTGGCGGGGCTCTGCATCGGCCATCTGGGGCATCTGCACCACGAACCCTCGGTCGAACAATATGCGGCGCTCGGCCGGCTCGACGTGGTGATGGCGCCGGTGGACGGGGGCTATACGCTCGATCTGCCGACGATGATGCGGGTGGTGTCGCGGCTGCGGTCCTCGGTGGTGCTGCCGATGCACTGGTTTTCCGGCGCCTCGCTGGAGGTGTTCCTGGCCGAGATGGTGAAGGAGTTCGAGGTGGTGCGGCTCGACCAGAGCCATGTCGAACTGGGGCTGCACATGCTGCCCGGGCGGCCGACGATCATGGTGCTGGATCCCCGGGCCCTGCGCTGAGCCTTGCATTGCCCGCCCCCCTGCGCCAAGCAGGGGGAAACCCCAAAGGCGCGCCCCATGCTGCACCCCGCCGATCCCGCCTTCGCGGCCCTCTTGGCCGCGCGCCTGCCCCCGGGGCGGGTCCGCACACCCGAACCCCGGCATCTGGAGGAACCCCGGGGCCGCTGGCACGGGCAGGGCGGCTGCCTCGCCCTGCCGCGCAGCACGGCAGAGGTGGCCACGATCGTCGCCGCCTGCGCCGCGGCCCGGGTGGGGATCGTGCCCTGGGGCGGGGGCACGGGGCTGGTGGGCGGGCAGGTGGCCGGGCCCGGCCCCGCGCCGGTGATCCTGTCGCTGGAACGGATGACCGCCGTGCGCGGCATCTGGCCGGCGGAAAACGTGCTGATCGTCGAGGCGGGCGCGACGCTCGCCGACGTGCAGGCCGCGGCCGAGGGCGCGGGGCGGCGGTTTCCGCTGTCGTTGGCGTCAGAGGGCAGCGCGACCATCGGCGGCAATCTGGCGACGAATGCCGGCGGCACCGCCGTGCTGCGTTACGGCAATGCCCGCGACCTGTGCCTCGGGGTGGAAGCCGTGCTGGCCGACGGCAGCGTGCTGCACGGGCTCAAGCGGCTCAGGAAGGACAACACCGGCTACGACCTGCGCCATCTGCTGATCGGGTCGGAAGGCACGCTCGGCATCATCACCGCCGCCGCGTTGCGGCTGGTGCCCCCGCCCGCGGCCGAAGGGGCGGCGCTGATGGTGGTGCCGGGGCCGGCGGCGGCGCTCGACCTGCTGGCGCTGGCGCAGGGGCGGCTGGCGGGGCTGGTCACGGGGTTCGAACTGATGCACCGCACGGGCCTCGAATTCCTGGCGCAGACGATGCCGGACATCCGCCAGCCCTTCGCCGTGCCGCCCGAATGGTTCGTGCTGGTCGATCTGGGCCTGCCCGAGGGGCTCGACCCCGCCGCGGCGCTGGAGGGGCTCTATGCCGCCGCGGCGGAACAGGGGCTGGTCGGCGACGGGCTCATCGCCAGTTCGGCTGCGCAACGTTCCGCCTTCTGGGCCCTGCGCGAGGCGATCCCGCTGGCCAACCGCAAGGTGGGCGCGGTATCCTCGCATGACATATCGCTGCCGCTGTCGGCGATCGCCGGGTTCATCCCGCGGGCGACGGCCGCGCTGGCGGAACTGGGCGACTGGCGGATCAACTGTTTCGGCCATCTGGGCGACGGGAACCTGCATTTCAACGTCTTTCCCGCCCCCGGCCGGACCCGGGCCGCGCATGACCACCAGCGCGCCGCGGTGATGGCCTGCGTCTACGATCTGGTGCATGCCATGGGCGGCTCGATCAGCGCCGAACATGGGGTGGGGCGGCTGAAGGCGGGCGATCTGGAACGCTATGGCGATCCGGCGCGGCTGGCGGCGATGCGGGCGATCAAGGCGGCGCTGGACCCCTGCGGGATCCTCAACCCCGGGGCGGTGCTGCGCAACGCAGGAGGTGACATATGCGAAGGTTGATGCTTGCCGCGGCGCTGATGATGGCGGCGGCGACCCCCGCCGCGGCGGACTGGATCCAGCTGGTGCCGACCAATGTGCGCGGGGCCGACGGGGCCTATCACCCCGCGTTGCAGATGATGCGCAACGGCAAGGCGCAGCGGTTCCTGGTCGAAACCGGCGAGATCCCGCGCGCGGCGGTGGTCGACGGGCCCACGGCGGTGCGGTGGGTGGTGGACCGCTTCGGGCTCGACCCCCGCCGCGACCAGGTGATCTATTGCCCCGGCGCGATCCTGGGCTTCGGCTGTTTCGGCCGCGACATGCCGATGGAACTGGTGGTCATCTGGCCGTGACCCTTGCGCCTGCGGCCCGGGCCGCGCCGGGGGCCAGCCCCGCGCCGGCTGGTTCTCGAACCAGTGGCGCACCAACCGGCGCCCCCGGAGTATTTGGGAAAAGATGAAGCCGCACAGGAAAGGAAACACGCCCTTCCTCACTTTCTGTCCTTAAATATCCCGGGGTCCGGGGCAGCGCCCCGGCACCGCCCTGTCCACCGGGCGTTGCGGCCTGGCGGGTCCTCAATGCCCCTCGAAGGCGCAAAGCGCGTGGACGGCGTGGCCCATGCCCTCGATCCGGGCGCGGCCGCCGAGGTCGGGCAGGTCCACCACAAAGGCGCAGCCCACCACGCTGGCGCCGAGCCGTTCCACGAGGCCGATCCCGGCCGCGCAGGTGCCGCCCGTGGCCAGCAGGTCGTCGACCACCAGCACCCGTTCGCCGGGGGTAAGCGCGTCCTCGTGGATTTCCACCACCGCCTCGCCGTATTCCAGCCGGTAGCCCTGTGCGATGGTGCGGCCGGGCAGCTTGCCCTTCTTGCGCACCGGCACGAAGCCCACCGACAGCTGATGCGCCACCGCGCCGCCGAGGATGAAGCCCCGCGCCTCCAGCCCGACCACCTTGTCGATCCGGCTGCCCGCCCAGGGGTGCAGCAACTGGTCTATCGCCATGCGGAAACCGCGGGCATCGGCGAAAAGCGTGGTCACGTCGCGAAACAGGATGCCCTCCTGCGGGAAGTCGACGATGGTGCGGATGTAATCCCTGACGGTTTTCTGCATCGTTCAGCCCTTGAGCACGCGGCCGGCCACCGCATCGAGTTTCGCCACCAGCGCGGGGTCGCGCCGGTCGGGCGCGGTGATCACCGCATGGTCGAGCGCGCGGTCGCAGCCATGCGTGCAGGGCGCGCGATCGGGGCCGAGCAGCCCCGGCAAAGCGGCGATCGCGCTACGGGCATGGGCGGCGTTGCCCGCCATCACCCGCAGCACCGCCGCCACATCCACCGCGCCGTGGTCGGGGTGCCAGCAGTCGTAATCCGTCACCATCGCCACGGCGGCGTAGCAGAGTTCGGCCTCGCGGGCGAGGCGGGCCTCGGGCAGGTTGGTCATGCCGATCACGTCGCAGCCCCAGCTTTGGTACAGGCGGCTTTCGGCGAGGGTGGAAAACTGCGGGCCCTCCATGCACAGGTAGGTGCCGCCCTCGTGCAGCGTCACGCCGGTGGTGCGGGCGGCGGCGGCGACGGCCGCCGAGAGCCGCGCGCAGGTGGGATGGGCGAGGCTGACATGCGCGACGCAGCCGGTGCCGAAGAACGACCCCGCCCGCCCCAGGGTGCGGTCGATGTACTGGTCCAGCACGACGAAATCCCCCGGCGCCATGTCCTCGCGGAACGACCCGCAGGCGGAAACCGACAGGACATCCGTCACCCCCAACCGCTTCAGCGCGTCGATATTGGCGCGGTAGGGCACCTCGGCCGGGGCATGGACATGGCCGCGCCCGTGGCGGGGCAGGAAGGCGACCGGCAGCCCGTCGAGCCGCCCGGTCAGGATCTGGTCCGAGGGCGGGCCCCAGGGGGTCTCGACCGCGACCCAGGCCGCATCTTCCAGCCCGTCGATCCGGTAGACCCCGGATCCGCCGATCACGCCCAGCATGGTCTGCATGTCACGCTCCATCCTGATCCCCGGGTTTGGGGCGGGGCAGGGCGCGGACCTCGCGCACCACCGCGAAATCGAGATAGCCCATCCGCGCCACGGGGCGAAAGCGCGTCACGTCGAAGCGGCCGTCCACGATGCAGTCGTCGCGCAGGTGGATCCCTGTCGCCTCGCCGATCACCAGATGATTGCCCTCGCCGCGCAGATCCACGATCTGCACCACCCGCGCCTCGATGCTGGCCGGCGCGCCCGCGACGCGGGGGCAGGGGATCGTTTCGCATTCGGCCTTGGGCACCCCGCAGCGGGCGAATTCGTCCACCCCGGGGCCGAATTCGGCCGAGGTGGCGTTCGCGGCCTCCATCATCGCCTCTTCCACCACATTGGCGCAGAACACGCCGGTTTCGCGGATATTGGTCAGCGAATCCTTCACCCCCGTCGACGAAAACACGATCTGCGGCGGGCTGTAGGCGACGATGTTGAAGAAGGAATAGGGCGCGAGGTTGTCGCCGGTGCCGCCGCGGCTGGAAATCCAGCCGATGGGGCGCGGCGTGACCAGCGCCGCCCAGGGGTTGCGTTTCAGGCCGTGGCCGTCCTCGGGGCGGTAGAACATGGCGGCTCCTCTCTGTTTGCCCCTGACGTAGCCGCATGTTAGGGGCGCTTCCAGAAGAAACGCTTCGGCGCGCCCTCCGCGGCGTGCCGGGATCGGAAGGGGCAGGCCAGGCTATGTTCCATCTGGCAGAGGAAACGCCGGCCGACTATTGGGAGGTCGAGGCGCTTTACGACCTGTGTTTCGCGCCCGGGCGCACGGCGCTATCCTCCTACCGGCTGCGCGAGGGCGTGGCGCCGGTGGCGCCGCTCTGCCTTGTGCTGCGCGATGGCGAGGGGATCCTCTGTGCCGTCATCCGTTATTGGCCGGTGCGGGTGGGCGGGCGGCGGGCGCTGCTTCTGGGCCCGGTCGCGGTGCACCCCACGCATCAGGGCGAGGGTCTGGGCGGCCTGCTGATCAACCAGAGCCTGACCGAGGCGCGGCGCCTGGGATGGCAGCGGGTGCTGCTGGTGGGGGATGCGCCCTATTACCGCCGCTTCGGTTTCGTCAAGCGCGAGGGCGTGGTGATGCCGCCCCCCACCAACCCCGACCGGGTGCTGGGGCTGGAACTGGTTCCCGGCGCCTGGGAAGACGTGGCGGGCGAGGTCACGCGCGATGCGCCGGACGGGGCGGGGGGCTGAGGGGCCAAAATTTTTCGCCCGAAAAATTTTCGCCCACCCCCCCCCCCGGCGTTCGGCCCCCTTGAACCACGGCCATTGCGGGCGTGCCCCCGCATACCTACGTTCAGGGCATGGACAACGACGCCCCCGTTCCGGCCCTTCGCCCCTCTGAACCGCCGGCAGAGATCATCGCCGCCATCGCCGCGCGCCACCATCGCGCCGGGCGCGGGGTGATGGCGGTGGTCAACCGCCTCGGCACCTCGTTCGAGGACCGGCTTCAGGCGCTGCCCGAGGGCTGGCGCAACCGGCTCGACGGGGCGACCGAGGCCGCGCTGCTGCGCGCCTATGGGCTGGCCCGTGCCGGCGGGCGGGTGCCCACCATCGGCGGGCGGGGGCATGTGGCGCTCGCCTCGATTTCCGGGGCGCTCGGGGGGCTCGGGGGGCTGCCCTCTGCGCTGGCGGAACTGCCGGTGGCGGTGACGCTGATCCTGCACCAGATCCAGGAGGTGGCCGACCACTACGGCTTCGACCCCGCCGCCGACCCGACCCGGCGCGAGACGTTGCAGGTGTTCGGCGCGGGCAGCCCGCTGGCGGATGACGATGGCGCGAACAGCGCCTTCATCGGCGCGCGGCTGACCTTCACGGGCCCCGCGCTCAACCGCATGATCGCCACCATCGCGCCGCGGCTGGCCACCGCGCTCGGGCCGAAGCTGGCGGCGCAGGCGGTGCCGGTTCTGGGGGCGGCGGCGGGGGCGGGGCTGAACGCGGCCTATATGGGCTATTACCGCGAAATGGCGCATGTCCGCTTCGGCCTGCTGCGGCTGGCGCTGGACCACGACCCGCTGGCGGTGCAGGACGCATTCCGCCGCGCGGTCGCCCCGGGGCGGATCGCGCGCTGAGGGCGCGCGTCTTGCGCGGGGGGCGGGCTTCTGCCCTGACGATGGAGTGACTTGCGTGCGCACCGGGGTTGGGGGGCACCAGCCCTGCCGAATCCCATGGATCTGGCTGGCGAAGGCGCGTGCCTTCGCCATATCCTGCGATCCGAGTTGCCCCGGCCGGGGGCCCAAAGCCCCCGGCCAGCGACCGCCCCGCCCATGGCGGGCGCTACTCGCCCGCCGGGGCAGGCGCTGGCCTACCCTTATCGCCTGTGATCACGGATTTTCACGGCACCGCCGCGCGAACGGGCGGGGGCAGGGCAAATGTCGCCCTAGTCCTGCTGCTGCGTCACCAGCCATTGCATCAGCGCGGGCCGGGTGCTCATGTCGCCGCGCGCGATGGCGGCGTCGATGACGGCGCGCGCCTCGGTCAGGTCCACCCGGCGGATCAGGTGTTTGACCGGCCCGATCGAGGCCGGGCGCATCGACAGGCTGCGCAGCCCCATTGCCGCCAGCGCGATCGCCTCCACCGGGCGGCCCGCGTCCTCGCCGCAGAAGGTCAGCGGCGTGGCGGTTTCCGCGCAGCGGTCCACGATCTGGCCGAGGAAGGTCAGGAAAGAGGCGTTCAGCGTGTCGTACCGCCGCCGCACCCGTTCGTTTTCCCGGTCGGCGGCGAAGAAGAACTGCTTGAGGTCGTTGCCGCCGATGGACACGAAATCGCACCGCTCGAAGAACGACCGCGGCGCGAAGGCGAGGCTGGGGGTTTCCAGCATCGCGCCGACCTCCACCTTTTCGGGCAGCACGCGGCCCATCCGCGCTTCCTGGTCGAGCGTGTGCATCAGATGGTCGCGCGCGGCGGTATATTCCTCCATCTGCGCGACGAAGGGGAACATCACCGACAGCGGCCGCCCCGCCGCGGCGCGGATCAGCGCCTGCAACTGCATCCGCAGCACGCCCGGCTTTTCCAGCCCCACCCGGATCGCGCGCCAGCCCATCGCGGGGTTGGGTTCGTCCTGCGGCTTCATGTAGGGCAGCACCTTGTCCGACCCGATGTCGAGCGTGCGGAACACCACCCGCCGCCCGTGCGCGGCATCCATCACCCGGGCGTAAAGCGCGGCCAGTTCCTCGCGCCGCGGCACCTTGGTGCGCAGCAGGAACTGCAGTTCGGTGCGGAAAAGCCCCACCCCTTCGGCGCCCGAACCTTCGAGGCTGGGCAGATCCGCCATCAGGCCCGCGTTCATGTGCAGCGCGATCACCGTGCCGCACCGCGCCTGCGCCGGCAGGTTGCGCAGCGATGCATAGCGTTCCTGCGCCTTGGCCTGCATCGCGATCTTGTCGCGGAACGCCTTGGCCACGTTTTCCTCGGGGCGCAGATGCACCACGCCCTGATCGCCGTCGACAAGGATGTGGTCGCCGTTCAGCGCCTCGGTCGTGATGCGTTCGGCATGGATCACCAGCGGGATCGCCAGCGCGCGCGCGACGATGGCCGCGTGGGATCCGACGGAGCCTTCCTCCAGCACCACGCCCTTCAGGCGGCGGCCGTAATCCAGCAGTTCCGCCGGGCCGATGTTGCGCGCGACCAGAACCGGGTCGGGCGGCATGGTCGCGCCGGTGTCGGTGCCCTGTCCGGTCAGGATGCGCAGCAGGCGGTTCGACAGATCGTCCAGATCGTGCAGCCGGTCGCGCAGATAGGCGTCGGGCACCTGTTCCAGCCGGGCGCGGGTGGCGGATTGTTCCTTTTCCACCGCCGCCTCGGCCGACAGGCCGCGGGCGATGTCCTCCTCCATCCGCCGCGTCCAGCCGCGGGAATGGGCGAACATGCGGTAGGCCTCCAGCACCTGCCGCTGGTCCTTGTCGAGGCTCGCCGCCGACAGCAGGTCGTCGACCGACACGCGCAGCTGCGACACCGCGGCGCGCAGCCGGTCGGTTTCCCGCGCCGGATCGTCGGCGACGGGGTTGGCGATGACCACGCGGGGCTCGTGCAGCCAGACATGGCCTTCGGTCGTGCCCTCCTGCCCGGTGGCGCCGCGAAAGCTGACGGGCTGGGAATGCAGCGCCTTGATGCCCTCGCCGCCGCCGGCCAGCGCGCCCAGTTCGTTCATCTCGGCCAGCACCATCGCCACGACCTCGAGCCCGTAGACCTCGTCCTCGGAAAACTGCCGCGCGGTCTTGGACTGCACCACCAGCACGCCCATCTTTTCGCCCACGCGCTGGATCGGCACGCCGAGGAAGCTGGAATAGATCTCTTCCCCCGTCTCGGCCATGTAGCGGAAGCCCTTTTCCGAAGGCGCGTCGCCGGTGTTCACCGGGCTTCCCGTGCGCGCCACCCGGCCCACCAGCCCCTCGCCCATCTTCAGTCGGGTCTTGTGCACGGCGGCGGGATTGAGCCCCTGCGTGGCGCAGAGTTCGAGCGTCACGGGGTCGCGGAAGAGGTAGATCGAACAGACCTCGGACCCCATCGAATCGGCGATGAGGCGCACGATCCGGTCCAGCCGTTCCTGCCCCTCCGCCTCGGAGGCGAGGGTGTCGCGCAGGCGCCGCAGCAGTTTGCGGCTTTCGCTTTCGCTGCGTTCGGGCATTCCGGTTCGTCCTGAAAATCGCTTCCCCTCTCTATAGGGGGCGGCAGCGGGAAGGGAAAAGGGTAAATCCGCCGCAGCCGGGCGAATCGGCGAAAGCCGGGCGCGGTGTGATCACGCGGCGCGCAGGGTGGCGCGGGAACGGGCGCCGCGCCGGGGGCGAGGGCGGCGCCGGGGGCTTCGCGCCCCCGGACCCCCGCGGGATATTTATGGACAGAAAGTGAAAACGGGCGAATCCTGAGCACGTCCCTTTTTCATTTTCTGTCCTTAAATATCCCCGCCGGAGGCCACCGACCTGTCCGCGCGCGCAGCGGTGGACGGATGCCCTGTCGCCGGGGCTCAGGCGGGCGGTTCCATCACCAGCGCCATGATCTCCGCCCCGACCGCCATGTCGGCGACCTGCCCCAGATGGCGTGCGCGCATCCGCCCCTGCCGGTCGAACAGCAGCAGCGTCGGCGTGCCCTCCAGCCCCCAGTTGCGCATCGTCAGGGGCAGGGCGGCGGGGCCGGGTTGGTCCACCGCCACCGGAAAGCCGATGCGGTATTCGTGCAGGAAGGCCGCCAGCGACACCGGGGTCATCGCCGCATGGTGTTCGAACACCGCATGCAGGCCGATCACCGCCACGTCCTCGCGCCGGAAGGTCTGGGCGATGCGCTGCGCCTGCGGCAGGCCGTGACTGACGCAGCCGGGGCAGAGCATCTGGAACGCCTCGACCGCGACCACCTTGCCGCGCAGATCGTCGGGGCCCGGGGGCCGGTCGGTGTTCAGCCATTCGGCGGCCTGAAGGCCGGGCAGGCAGGGGTCGGTCATGCGGGGCCTCCTTCGGCTGCCGCGCGGGGCGCGGGCCCGCGCGGCGGGGGGTTATTCGTTCACCCGGCCCGGCAGGCTCAGATCGCCCGAGGCCACGTCGAACACATCCGTCACGCACAGCAGCGGCGCGTGGATATTGGCATTGACCCGCAGCGCCGCGGTCACGCCGTCGAAGCGCGCGCCCTCCACCACGCCGATGTCGGCGAAGGGCACGCGGACGCTGACCGCCGTGCCGGCAAAGACCGGCGACCAGCCGGGGCTGTCGAGCAGCAGCGGCAGGCCCGGCCAGGTGGGCGGGACGGGCGGCGTTTCGCCTTCGGGGATGTCGATGACCTTGAGCGCGCCGGGGCCGCAGGCGTCATCGGGGCCGAGCACGACCCAATGGCTGTGCCAGGCGCCGCCGTCGTCGTCCAGCGCCCCGCTGCCGTTTTCGTCGAACAGCGGCGTGTCGTCGAAATCCGGGTGGATGGTGACGGCGAAGGCGAGGATCCCCGCGCCCGGGGCGAAGCCCACCGCCGAGGGGTCGATGTCCGTCGGCCAGACATAGGAAAAGACCGGCGCCCCGGCCAGCCCGCCCGCGGGGTCGGGCCGCGCCGCGCCGGGGGTGCCCGCGGTGCCCATGGTGAAGGTGGCGATGCGGCCCTCGGTGGTGATCGCGGCCGATACGATGTCGAATTCGGCCCGTTCGGCGCCCGGTTCGGCGGTGATGCCATGGGCGCCCGCCATGGTGGCCGCGCAGGCCAGCGCGGCCCCGGCACCGGCAAGGGCAGGGCCGTGGCGAAGGGTGGGAAAAGCTGTCATCATGGGGTGCTTCCTTTCGTGACCCGAGGGGGGGTGAAAGGGTGCCCGGGCCGTGCCAGCGGCTTCCGGGCACCCGGCTGTCAGCCCGCGGCGGTCAGGCGCGC
Organism: Ruixingdingia sedimenti; assembly: GCF_031432425.1. Lineage (NCBI taxonomy): Bacteria > Pseudomonadati > Pseudomonadota > Alphaproteobacteria > Rhodobacterales > Paracoccaceae > Ruixingdingia > Ruixingdingia sedimenti. The sequence goes on from NZ_JAVKPH010000021.1 coordinate 63,535, forward strand.
CCGGGTGCGGGCGGCCGTGTCGGGCGGGGCGGGGGCGTGGTCGGCGCAGTCGATGCGCAGGGCGGCATCGCCGAAGGCCGTGTCCACGAAGGCGCAATGGTGCGGGCGCGCGGGGTCGTCATGGGCATGGGGGCGGAAATGGGCGCAGGTCGCGCACATCCGCTGCACCGGGATCGCGCGCGCCTCTTGCAGCGCGTGGATCAGGTCGGTCAGCATCCGCAGCAGATCCCCCTGCCGCGCGGGGGGCAGGGCGGCCAGTGCGGCCAGCAGGTCGGCGGCCCCCTCGGGCAGGGCGGCGGCTAGCGCGGCGCCGGCGGCGGTGGGGGCGATGCGGCTTGCCCGCCGGTCGGCGGGGTCGGGGCGGCGTTCGGCCAGCCCCTTGGCCGCCAGCGCCCCCGCGGCATCCGACAGCGTGGGCAGGCTGACGCCGAGGCTGCGGGCAAGGTCGGTGGTGCGCTGCGGGCCGCGCCGGGCGGTTTCGCGCAGGATTTCCGCCTGCGTCGGCGTCAGCCCCCGCGCGCCCGCCGCCTGCCAGTCCGCCGCGCGATGCAGCAGCGCAAGGCGCGACAGGGCGAAGGCGATCTGGGATGGCGTGTCTTGCATGGTTGCCTCCTGCGGGCAGAATATTAGGAGTCCTATTCAATTGCAACCGCCCGCTGCGGCAAAATCGCCGGGCCGCGCGGGCGGGCTTCATCCCGGCGCGGGGGGTGGTAGAATATGCACATGCCGTACCGATTACCGGCGCACCGGATCGCGCGGCCCCGGGCCAGCCGTCTTGCCAGCCTTCACCCATCGACCCGAAGGAGGCCCGCATGCCCCGTACCCGCCCGTTTCTGTCCCGCCGCGCGCTGATGGCCGGTTCGGTCGGCCTTGCGGCGGCGCTTGCGCTGCCCGCCATCGGCCGCGCCGCGCCGCTGGCCCGGCTGGCGCTGTTCGGCCCGCCCGCCGGGCCTTCGATCACGCTGGCCCATGCGGTGGCGACCGGCGCGCTGGCGGATCTGGCGGCAGAGGTCACGCTGACCGTCTGGCGCAATCCCGACGAATTGCGCGCGGGCCTGACCTCGGGCGCCATCGACCTGTCGGTGGTGCCGGTGCAGGCGGCGGCGAACCTTTACAACCGCGGCATGGGGCTGCGGCTGGTGAATGTGATGACCGACGGGCTCAACTACATCGTCGGCACGCCCGGCGCGGCGCCGGGGCTTGCGGGGCTTGCGGGGCAAAGGCTCGCCGTGCCCTTCGTCAACGATACGCCCGATTTCATCCTGCGCGCGCTGCTGGCCCGTCACGGGCTGGAGGGGCGGGTGGAACAGGTTCCCGCCGGCAGCCCGATCGAGGCGGCGCAGATGCTGCTGGCCGGCCAGATCGACGCGGCGCTGCTGGCCGAACCGGCGGCGAGCGTGGCGGTGCTGCGCGGTGCGGTGGCGGGCAGGGGGCTGGCGCGGGTGGTGGACATCCAGCAGGAATGGGGCGCGCTGACCGGGCTCGGCCCCCGGGTGCCGCAGGCGGGGCTGGCGGTGACGAAGGGGTTCAGCGAACGGGCGGGGGATCTGATCGCGCCCCTGCATGCGGCGCTGGCGCAGGTGACGGAACAGGTGAATGCCGACCCGGCGGTGGCGGCGCTGAATGCCGCGGCGGCGCTGGAATTGCCCGCCCCGGTCCTTGGCGCGTCGATCCCCCATTCGGCGCTGGTGGCGCGCCCCGCGGGCAGCATGCGGGCGGAAATCGAGGCGATGCTGTCCCTGATGGCCAAGGCCGATCCGGCGATCATCGGCGGGGGTCTGCCCGATGAAGGGTTCTATGCGCTGGCCTGAGATCACCGCCGCCGCCCGCGACCGCCTGGGCCGCCTCGGGCGGTTCCTGTGGTCCGGTTGGGCGGGGCTGGCGGGGCTGTGCCTGCTGGCGGCGCTCTGGCAGGCGGGGCACGAGGCTTATGGCGATTTCATCCTGCCCGCGCCGCTGGCCACGGTGCGGGCGGCGGGGCGGCTGGTGGCGGACGGGCCGGCCCGGGCGCTGCTGCTGCTGACCACCGAACGGGCGTTGCAGGGCTTTGCCGCCTGCGCGCTGATGGGCGGCGCGGCGGGGATCGCGGCGGGCTATTCGCCCGCGGCGCTGCGGCTGTCGCGCCCGATCCTGACGGTGATCCTGGGCGTGCCGCCCATCGCCTGGATCGTGCTGGCGATGATCTGGTTCGGCGCCACCGACCGCACCGTCGCCGTGACCATCCTGATCGCCGCCGCGCCCATCGTCTTTGCCGGCGCGGTCGAGGGCGTGGCGACGCGCGACCGCGGGCTCGACGTGATGGCGCAGGTGTTCGGCGCGGGGCCGATCCGCCGCTTCACCCATGTCGCGGCGCGCCAGATCGCGGCGCATCTGCTGCCGGCGCTGATCCTCGCGCTCGGCACCGCGTTCAAGGTGGCGGTGATGGCGGAACTCTTGGCCAATGCGGGGGGCGTGGGCGGCGCGCTGGCCCGCGCCCGCGCCATGCTGGACATCGCCGAGGCGCTGGCTTGGGTCTGCCTTGCCGTCATCGCGCTGATCGTGGTGGAATACGGGCTGATCCGGCCGGTGAAGGGCGAACTGGAACGCTGGCGCGAGGCCGCCGCGCCCTGGGGGGTGAAGCGATGACGCTGCTGGCGCTGGACCGGATCGGGCATGCCTTCTTCGGCCGCACGGTGATCGAACGCATCTGCCTGACCGTGGGGCCGGGCGAGATCGTGTCGCTGATCGGCCCTTCGGGGTCGGGCAAGTCCACCATCGCCCATGTCGCTGCCGGGCTGCTGGAGCCGCGCGAGGGTGCGGTGCGCCGCGCCTACCGCCGCCATGCGATGGTGTTCCAGGATCCCCGCCTGTTGCCCTGGGCCACGGCGGCGCAGAACATCGCGCTGCCGCTGCGGCTGGCCTGCGTGCCTCCCCGCGACCGTGCCGCCCGTGTGCAGGAGGCCGCGGCCCGCGCGGGTCTTCTGCCCGAGGATCTGGACAAATACCCGTCAGAGCTGTCGGGCGGCATGCGCCAGCGCACCGCCATCGCCCGCGCGCTGGCCCCCGACCCCGACTTCATCTATTTCGACGAACCCTTCACCGCGCTCGACGTGGCGCTGAAGCGGCGGATGCAGGACCTGCTGATCGCGGCGGCCGCCACCACCGCGGGCGCGGGCGCGCGGTTCGCCGCGCTGTTCATCACCCACGACCTGATGGAGGCGATCCGCATCAGCCACCGTATCCTCGTGCTGGATGCAGAGGGCCGCGGCATCGCGGGCGAGCGGCGGGTGGAGGGCACGCCGGGCCACCGCGCCGACGCCATGGTCTTTGCCCTGTGGCAGGGCTACCTTGGCGCCGACCCCCTCTTCGCCCATGTCCACGACATCGACGAACGCCGCCGGCCATGACCCGCCCCCCGCTCTCTGCCCCTCCACCCTCGCCCGCCGCGTCGGGCATGACCCCGCCGCCGGCGTGCGAAGCTGCCCGGGCCGGTGGCCCGCCGCGCGACGGCGACGCGGTTCGCCTGCGCGAGGGTGCCCGTCAGGGCGATGCGGCTATCCTGCGCGGGGGGCTGTCCCTACCGTCCCCGGATGGCGATGCCGCACAGGGTGCTGCCGCCCCCGGCGCGGACGGCGCCGCAGGTGCGGCCGATGCGTCCTCGCCCGCGCCGACATCCATCCCCCTCCACCGCATCCTGTCCGACGAGGGCTTTCGCCTCTTCTTTCCGCTGGCGGCGCTGCATGCGGGGCTGTGGCCGCTGTGGTGGGTCGGGGTCTGGGGGTTCGACCTGCCCTTCGCGCGGTCCGTCCCGCCGGGGCTGTGGCATGCGCAGGAAATGGTGTTCGGCGCCTGGGGGGCGGCGCTAATCGGGTTCATGACCACGGCGGCGCCGGAATGGGCCAATGCAGCGCGGCTGCGCGGGCGGGTGTTGTGGGTGCTGGCGGGCCTTTGGGGGCTGGCGCGGCTGGCGGGGCTGGCGGGGGCGGATGCGCTGGTGATCCCGGCGGCGCTGGCCGATCTGGGCTGGATGCTGGCGCTGGTGGCCTGGCTCTTGCTTGTGTCCTGGCGGCGGCGGACGGTGCGGGTTCTATCCTTCGCCGGCTGGATCGCGGCGCTGGCGGCGGCGGGGATGGTGGCGCGGTGGGGCATGGTGCGGGGCGACATGGCGCTGGCCTCCGACGCGCTGCGGTTCGCGGGGCTGCTGTTCCTCGGCCTTCTGGGCCTTGCACTGGCCCGGATCACCGTGCCCGTGACCAACCATGTCCTCGACCCGACCGAGGCCACCGCCCCCTTCCGTCCCCATCCGGGGCGCATGAACCTCGGCCCCGGGCTGGTCGCGCTGGCCCTTCTGGGCCAGCTTGCGGGCCTTTCCCCCGCCACCACCGGCTTTCTGTGGCTGGCCGCCGGGGCAGGGTTCATGGACCGCATGGCCGAGGGCTTCGTCGGGCGCGCGGCATTCCGGGCAGAGATCCTGGTGCTGATGGCCGCCGCGGGTTTCGCCGGGGCGGGGCTGCTGGCGCTCGGCGCCGCGCGGCTCGGTGCGCCCTGGGGCGAGGTCGCGGCCCTGCATCTGGCGCTGATGGGGGGCCTCGGCCTCGGCGTGCTGGCGGTGCTGGCGATCGCGGGCCGGTTCCATACCGGGCAGAGCCTGGGCCTGAACCGCCCCACCCGCGCGGCCTTCGTGCTGGCCGCCGCCGCCACGATGCTGCGCGCGCTGCCCGAAATGGGCCTGCTGCCCTGGCCCCCCGGCCCGACCCACCTGCTGGCGGCGCTGGCCTGGGCGGCGGCCTTCCTGCTCTGGCTCGCCGACTACTGGCCCGCGCTGCGCGGCGCCGCGACCTTGCAGGCCGAGGGCTGTTAGGCAGCCCGCACCGGCCCCGGCGAACGGCGGCGTGCCCGACCCCTCCGGCCCCTCGGAAAACCGGCATGTTCGCCCCGTGCGGACAACCGGAGGAACAGGGCAGGGCGCGCCGCAGGACAGACCAAAACCCCCGCAGGGCCACCGCCGCAGTACACGGCCGGGAACAATCGCGTGCGCAAGTTGTTGGAATAACCGGATGAACGTCGCGCATCCGCCCTGTTTTCACATGAACCGGAGTTTTCCATGCACAGCATCATCTATCTGGTCGGTCTCGTCGTCGTCGTTCTGGCGATCCTGTCGCTCTTCGGTCTGCGCTGAGGAGGGCTTATCCATGGAAAGAACGGAAAGCCTGACGGCGGCCTCGGCACCCGCGTACCGGATCGGCGGATCCTATATCGACTGGCCGGCGGTTCTGGGCGGGGCAGTGGTCGCGGCGGCCACGGCCACGTTGTTCGCCGTCTTCGGTGCGGCGCTCGGCCTCACCACCGTGTCGGCGGATCCGGGCGAAGGCTCGGTCACGCTGCTTCTGATCGTGACGGCGGTCTGGACCGTCGTCTCGCTGATCGCGGCCTATCTGGCGGGCGGCTATGTCGCCGGGCGGATGCGGCGGCGGGTCGATGACGCCAGCGCGGATGAAGTGTCCACCCGCGACGGGATCAACGGGCTGGTGGTCTGGGGTCTGGGCATGCTGGTGACGGCATGGATGGCCGCGGGGGCCTTGGGAACTGCCGCCGTCACCACCGGAAACGCCGTCGGCGGCGTGGCGCAGGCCACGGGCGCGGCGCTCGGCGGTGCGGCAGAGGCCGTGGGCACCGCGGTGGCCGATGACGAAACCACGATCGGCTGGATCGGCGACAGCCTGTTGCGCACGCCGCCCGCGTCGGCCGCCGCCCCCGCCACCGGGTCCGTAACGGGCACGCCGCCTGCCGCCGCGGCCCCCGAACCGGCGGCGGACACCGGAACCATGGGCCGCCAGAGCACCGCGATTCTGGCCAACGTGCTGCGCACCGGCGAGATTTCCGAAGAGGACAGCGCCTATCTGGTCGCCGCCACCGCGCGGACCACGGGGCTGTCCACCGCCGAGGCGCAGGCCCGGGTCGACCAGGCCATCGCCGCCACGCAGGAGGCGCGGGCCGAGGCGCAGCGTCAGGCCGAGGCGGCGGAAGCCGCCGCGCGCGACGCCGCGGAAACGGCGCGGATCAGCACGATCCTGACGGCCTTCCTGCTCGCCGCCGCCTCGCTCGTCGCCGGAGCCGCAGCGGTCGCAGGCGCCGTCCGCGGCGGACGCCACCGCGACGAGGGCCGGGTGTTCGGCGGGCTGACCTACCGCATCTGACACTTCCTCCCCGCCGCTGCGCCCGGTAGCGGCGGGGAACGACCGGGATGGGGCAGGGCGCCACAGGGCGGCGTATGTCCCGGGGCGGGCGCAGTTCCGCAATTCCGGTCGGATATCGGTCCCATGCAGCACCCTCGGACGCAGACGCGGATGACGCGCCCCCTGGGCGCGGTACCGCCGAACTGCTGTAGCCCTCGATCACCAACAGGATCTCGGCGCAGGCCTCCATCACCGCCGGGGCACGGGCAGGCAGGGCGGCGGTGCGGGTCGCGGCCATCTGGCGGCGATCTGCTTCTGCGGCGGCATCGTGCCGGGCCTGAAAGACCTGTCGCATGTCACGGGCACAGATCGCGTTGATCCTCGGTTCGGGCAAGAGTGTGAAATGATATTCCAGACCGCCGCCGCGACCGGCGCGCTTGTTACCGTTTGCGCGGTATCTGTCGGACAGATGCGCTGTTGTGTGACACCAATACTTGCAGTTACCCGGGAACAGCTGGGAAAAGCCGGGAACAGCTGAATGAAGCCGCGAGAACAGTGGCTTAGGGAGCGGGTGTCGCTGTGACGGGGCCGTTGCAGCGTGTCTTGCAGTCGACCGTGAAAAGCCCGTGAAAGGGCGTTCAAGGGCTGTCGGCCACCGTGTCGGCGCTAGGTGGCGGACGGCGGGAATCGCCAACGAAACAAGGGTTTTTGAGCATTTCGGGGCTGTCGGAGACCGGGATCACCCGCTTCGGAACCTTCAAGGAAGCCCGAAAGTTCTGTCGGCGGCTTGAAAGTTCGGAAATTTCTTGGACAGACAGCAGGTTAGTTGAGACAAGACCCGGCAAGATCGGCGCCCGAACATTCAAGCGATTTTTCGGGGGGGCACGGTCTTGAACCGCGCCGGGTTTGCCGGAGGCTGATTTCGGTTAGTTACGCGGCCATGGCGTCAGTTTCCAGAGCGGCGTAGA
>NZ_JAVKPH010000022.1:0-69402 GCF_031432425.1 Ruixingdingia sedimenti
GACCGCCGAAAGCTTCCTGGGCTTCATCGACATCACGTCGATCCGCCTCTGGCTCCGCCATTTGTCAACATGACCTAACGTGGCCAACTTGCAGCGATCTTTGCCACTTGGTCGTTGCCGTGCACCTTGGCATCGCGGGCATAGGGGCGCAGTTGGGCAATCGGCCAGGTTTCGATCTGATGCGGCGCGAAGACGAGGTCCGTGGGGCGGGGCTCGGAATGTTGGGGGGAAGCAAAGCGCCCGCGCGGGGGGCCTCTGGGCGCAATTCTTCGATGATCAAGGGGAGGCCAATGGGGGCGGGCCTGACAGACGAAAAAGCGAAGCAGATTCAACTTCTTCCTTTCTGGATGGGTGGATGGATCAGGGAAAGGGCCGCACGCAGGCATGGCAAAGGTGAAACATGCCAACGGGGAGCGGCGTGCGGGGCTTCAAGATGCTGGACCGGAATACCCGCGCCGTGCGATGCAATTCATCTTTCAATCCCAAGGAGGAATCGCCATGCGACCCGGTCGCACCCAGCCCCTGACCCTGACACGCCGCGCTCTCGGCACCCGGCTTGCCGGTGTGGCTGCTGCCATCGGCTTCGGGAACGGGGCGGCGGCCAGCACCATGGCGACCCCGGTGCCGGTTCTGGACCCCGACCTGCGCGATGCGGCCCTGCGTGGCCTGGCCCTGGCGGGCTACCGCGGGGACCCCGTCACCGCGGCTGCGGCAAATGCCGCGATCGAGCGACTGTCCCGGACCGACCCCGAGGGGGCGCTCCTCGCGCGCATCTACCAGATGCTCGACGTGCGCCCGGCGCAATACTGGCCGGAGAACGTTCCCGAGGCGGCCGCCGCCGACCTTGCCACGCTGCACGCAACCATCCGGGCCTGCCAGCCGGTTGCGTTCGGCTATACCGACCTGTCGGGGAACGAGACTGCGCGCACGGTCCTGCCGCTGGCACTGGTACATCCGCCGCAAGGGGTAAAACTGCTCGCCTGGTGCGAAGAGCGCGAGGATTTCCGCCAGTTCTTTGTACGAGCCATCAGGGGCCTGACCCCGCGCTCCGGCAACTTCGGCGAAGATCGTCTGGCGCTGCTGGAAGGCCTTCTGGAAAAGGAAGCCTGGCGGGTCTGATGTCTCGTACAAAGAACTGGCGGAAACCCGCCGCCGATGGAGCAACGGGCGGCCGACACGGCAGCACAGTTTCTGGTCCCTGACCCCCGGCGGCGATAGCACGGTCGCCCGCAGGGACCTGGCGGAACCGGATGATCGCGCCATCGCCCGGACCGCCCGCCTGTATACGGCGCTTGCGCGGATCGCGGGGGCGCTGCCGACGGGAAAACCTGTCCTGGCGGGCCCTCCCCCGGGGGATCCCCGGGGGCGGCGGGGTCAGGCGGGCAGGGGGGGGCGTTTGCGGATCAGCGGCCGCAGGAGGATCGGCAGGAAGATCAGCGTCCCGATGATCGTCGTCACCAGCTCGGGCGCCACCAGCAGCACCGCCGCCACCGCCAGCAGCACGCGTTCCCACCACCACAGCCGGTCGCCCAGATAGTCCGAGAACGCCGCCGACAGGGCGACGATCCCCAATGCACAGCCGTAGACCGCCAGGATGAACTCCGACCAGGCGAAGTTCTGCACCATGACCAGCATCGAGGGCGAGAACACGAAGACGAAGGGCACCATGACCTTGCCCATCGACAGCCGGAAGGCGGTGTTGCCGGTGGTGAAGGGGTTGGCGTTGGCGATCCCCGCCGTCGCATAGGCGGCCAGCGCCACCGGCGGGGTGATGTCGGCCAGGATCCCGTAATAGAACACGAAGAAATGGGCGACGATCTGTTCCACCCCCAGCAGGGCCAGGATGGGCGCCGCCACGGTGACCATGATCAGGTAGTTCGCGGTGGTGGGCACGCCGGTGCCCATCACGATGCAGACCACCGCGGTCAGCATCAGCGTCAGCAGCAACGTCAGCCCCTGGACCGACATCATGCCGAAGGGGATCCACGGCTCGATGACCGCGGCCCAGCCGCCTGCGGTCTGGGTGACGATATAGGCCACCTTGAACGAAACCCCGGTCAGGGTGAACACGCCGATGATGATGCCGACGGTCGCCGCCGCCGCCCCCACCGCCAGGGCGTATTTCGCCCCCAGGACGAAGGCCGCGAACACATCCGAGAAGGTCATCCGGTTGCGCGGGTTCACCAGCCCGATCAGCACGCAAAGGGTGATGCCCCAGAACGCCGCCAGATAGGGCGTGTTGCCGTTCATCAGGATGGCGACCAGCACGAACATCGGAAACAGCGTCGGCCAGTCGCGTTTCAGGATCGCCCAGATCCTCGGCATTTCCTCGCGCGTCAGGCCGCGCAGGCCGCGGCGCTTGGCCTCGAAATGCACCTGCATCAGCACGCCGAAGAAATGCATGAAGGCCGGGACCAGCGCGGCGATCATGATATGGGTATAGGGGATGCCCAGAAACTCGATCATCAGGAAGGCGGCGGCGCCCATGATCGGCGGCGTGATCTGCCCGCCGGTGGAGGCCGCGGCCTCGACCGCCGCGGCGAAATGGCGCCGGTAGCCCACCCGCATCATCGCGGGAACGGTCAGCGCGCCGGTCGTCACCGCATTGGCGATGGAGGATCCGGTGATCGTCCCCAGAAGCGCCGAGGACAGCACCGAAACCTTCGCCGGCCCGCCCGAGAAACGCCCGGCCAGCGCGGTCGCGGCGTCGATGAACAACTGCCCCAGCCCCATCCGGGTCGCCAGCACCCCGAACAGCACGAAATGGAACACATAGGTCGCCACCACCCCCACCGGCAGGCCGTAGATCCCCTGCGAGGTCAGGTAGAGGTGGTTGACCAACGCCGACCAGCTTGCCCCCGGATGGACCAGCATGCCCGGCATGTAGCGCCCGTAAAGCGCATAGAGCATCATCACCACGGCGATGACCGGCAGCGGCCAGCCCATGGACCGGCGCGTGGCCTCCAGCAGCACCACGATCAGCGTCGAGCCCATCACCAGATCGAGCGTCGAGGGGTTGCCGACCCGGAACGCCAGTTCCGAAAAGACATAGGGCACATAAAGCGTCGAGACCGCCGCCGCCGCCGCAAGGATCCAGTCGTAGACCGGCAGTCCGCCCGGGCGGAACAGCGACGACGGGTGCAGCTTGTCATCCGCCCGCCGCGCCGCGAAGACGAGGAAGATCAGCGACAGCACGAAGGACATGTGCACGGCGCGGTGCGTCACCTCGCGCAGCAGGCCGAAACCCGCGGTGTAATAGTGAAAGGCCGACAGGCTGAAAAGCGCCGCCGCGGCCAGCCCGCCGGCGAACCCGCCGAGCGGGCGGAAACGTACCTCGGGGTCGAATTTCTCTTCAAGCTCGCGGGCCTTCGCCTCGTCGAACTCGACCCGGTCGGGCTCTTCGGGTCCGGGCGGATGCTGTTCGGTCATCTGGAAGCTGTCCCTTGATCGGCGCCCCGGGGGGCGCGATTGAAAAAGGGCGGGAGGCGGCTCTTGCCGTTCCTCCCGCCCGGGGTCAGGTCAGTCGCCCGCCCTCACTTGGCGGCGGGAATATCCAGACCGGCTTCCTTGTAGAAGCGTTCGGCACCCGGGTGCAGCGGAATACCCACGCCGTCCAGCGCGGTTTCCAGCCGGATTTCCTTGCCCTTGGCGTGGCCCGCGTCCAGCAGCGCGCGCGAGTTCTTGTTCCACAGCGCCTTGGTGATCTCGTAGACCAGTTCCTCGGGCTGGTTCGCGCCGGTGATCCACTGGGCGCCGACGGCGAGCGTCTGCACATCGTGGTCGATGCCCTTGTAGGTGCCCGCCGGAACCGTGTTCGCGGCGAAGAAGCCATAGTCGGCGATCACCTTTTCGGCCTCGGGCCCGGCAAGCGGAACCAGCGTGACCGGGCGGCTGGCCGCCAGTTCGGCGATCGCGCCGGCCGGGAAGCCGCCGACGAAGAAGAAGGCGTCCATATGCCGTCACGCATCAGATCCGCCGCCTGGTTGGGCTTGAGGAATTCCGGCGTGATGTCGCTTTCCGACAGGCCCCAGGCGGCGAGGATCAGCCGGGCATCCACCAGCGTGCCGGAACCGGGTTCGTCCAGCGACACCTTCTTGCCCTTGAGATCGGCCACGGAATTGATCCCGGCATCGGCGCGGGCGACGAGGTGGATCGATTCCGGGTAGAGGTTCGCGATGGCCCGCAGTTCGGTCACGGCCGGCTGGCCCTCGAACACCCCGGTGCCGGTATAGGCCCAATAGGCGACGTCGGATTGCGAGAAGCCGGATTCGATGGTGCCGCCCTTGATGCCGTTCACGTTCGCCACCGACCCGTTCGAGGCAAGGGCCGTGGCCACGAGGCCGGGGGCGCCGCAGCTGCCGCCCTCTTCGCAGGGGCGCGAGCCGGGCGGGTTGGAAATGGCATTGGCCAGCAGACCGCCGATCGGGAAATAGGTCCCGGCGGTGCCGCCGGTCGCGATGCGGAAGAAGCTCATCTCCTGCGCGTTGGCCGCGCCGAGACCGAGCGTCACCACCACTGCGGCGGCAAGTCCTGCGATGTTCTTCATCATGTCGGGCTCCCTGGTTGTCGTTCCTTGAAGGCAGCCTAGCCAGCGATCCGGCTTCGCTCAAGCCTAATCGGGGCGGAGGGCGCCGCCTCCCGTCGGGTAAAGGGGCCTTCCCGCCTCAGGTTTCGACGATCCCGCGCAGCCGGTCGGAGCGGCGGCGCAGCAGTTCCAGCGAGATCAGGAACAGGACCGAGACGAGGATCAGGAGCGTCGCGACCGCAAGGATCGTCGGGTTGATCGACTCGCGCAGGCCGGAAAACATCTGGCGGGGGATCGTCCTTTGCCCCGGGCCGGCCAGGAAGATCACGATCACCACCTCGTCGAACGAGGTCACGAAGGCGAAGAGCGCGCCGGAAATCACCCCGGGCCGGATCAGCGGCACGGTGATGTCGCGGAACGCCCGCAGGGGCGTGGCCCCCATGCTCAGCCCCGCCTGATAAAGCGCGGTGTCGAAGCCCGACAGCGTGGCCGTGACCGAGATCATGACAAAGGGAATCCCGAGCGCGGCATGGGCCATGATCAGCCCGATATAGGTGCCCGCGATGTTGTAGCGGGTGTAGAAGAAGAACATCCCCGCCGCCATGATGATCAGCGGCACGATCATCGGCGACAGCATCAGCGCGGTGATCAGCCCCTTGAACGGCATGTGGCGGCTGGTCATGCCCACCGCCGCCATGGTGCCCAGAACGGTGGCGATGGCGGTGGCGCAGATGCCGATGAAGAAGCTGTTCTTGATCGCCAGCATCCAGTTCGGGTTGTTCAGCATCTCGCGGTACCAGCGCAGGGAATAGGCGTCGGGGTCGAGCCGCAGCATGCCTTCGGTGAAGCTGAAGAAGGGTTCCGAATTGAACGACAGCGGCACGATCACCAGGATCGGCAGGATCAGGAAGAACAGCACCAGCCAGGACAGGCCCGACAGCGCCCGCGCGCCCAGTTTGTGCCAGAAGGTGAACCACGCCGGCCAGCTTCGGAACATGTGCCTACCCCAGCTTGATGTTGCTGGCGCCCACCAGCCGGTCGAAGAGGAAATAGATCGCCAGGATCAGCGCCAGCAGCAGCGTGCCCAGGGCCGCGGCCAGACCCCAGTTGTTCGATTCCGTCATGTGGAAGGCGATGAGGTTGGAAATCATCTGCCCGTCCGTCCCGCCCACCAGCGCGGGTGTGATGTAATAGCCGACCGAGATGATGAAGACGAGCATCGCGCCCGCCGAAAGCCCCGGCAGGCTGGCCGGCAGATAGACCGACCACCACGCCCGGACCGGCCGCGCGCCCATCGACATGGCGGCGCGCATGTAGCTGGGGTCGATCCCGCGCATCACGGCGTAAAGCGGCAGCACCATGAAGGGCAGCAGGATATGCGTCATCGCCAGCACGGTCGCGAATTCGGTGTAAAGCAGCGTCAGCGGCCGGTCGATCACGCCGAGCCGCAGCAGGGTGGAATTCACCACCCCGTTGGTCTGCAACAGCGTGATCCAGGCCGTGGTGCGCACCAGAAGCGAGGTCCAGAACGGCAGCAGCACGAAGATCATCAGCATGTTCGCCCGGCTGGCACGCTGATGCGCCAGAAAGAACGCCAGCGGATAGCCGAGCGCCACGGTCAGCAGCGTGATGACCAGCGCCATGCGCAGGGTCTTGACGTAGAGGTCGATATAGATCCGCGCCGAGGCCCGCGGCTGGATGCTGCCGTCCGGCGTGCGTTCGAGGTCGAGCGCGGTCAGGAAGTTGCGGTCGGTGAAGGTGCGCCCGGCCTCGTGCATCGCGCGCCAGATCCGGGGCTCGCCCCAGGTCGCGTTGATCGTGGGCAGCAGGTCCGCGCCATCGGCCTCGACCTCTGCCGCCGGCATGCCGTTCAGCCGCCGCCCGGTGCTCTGGATCGTGCTGGATGCGCCGGGCATCACCCGGTTGATCTCTTCGCCCAGCCGGCCGGAACGGCGTTCGCCGAACAGCGCGCGCAGTTCCACGGCAAAGGCGGTGCGGGCCTCGGCCGGGGGCAGGCCCGCGTCGTCCCAGCCGGACATGGCGTCGAGCGTCTGCGGGATCAGCTGCATCACGCCCGGGTTGTGGACCGACCGGAACAGCATGGTCCCGATCGGCGCGATGAAGGCGAAGGCCAGAAACACCAGCAGCGGCGCGACCAGCAGCAGCGCCGTCAGCCGATGGCGCAGCACCTCGCGCCGGGCATGGCGCCTTTCCCCGGCGGTCAGGGCCAGATCGGCCGCCAGCGGGGCCGCCTTGCGCGGCAGGGGGCCGGTCGATGCGGCAGGGGTGACGGTCATGCGAAGATCCCGGGATCGGCTGGCGCCGGGGGCGGGGCCCGCCCCCGGCGGATCAGGCGCTTATTGCAGCAGCCACTGGTTGAACCGCTCGCCCAGCGCCTCGCCGTAATCGGCCCAGAAGATGCCGTCGGCACGCAGGCCCTTGTCGATGTGGGACGAGGGCAGATAGGGCACGACCTCGGGCGCGATCAGCGCGTTCGAGGACCGGCGGGTCGGGCCATAGGCCACGTCCTGCATCCCGGCCAGCGGTTCGGTGCCGGTGGCGAAGGCGATGAATTCATGCGCGAGGTCGATGTTCTTCGAACCCTTGAGGATCGCCCAGACGTCGATGTCGAAGATCTGCCCGTCGAAGATCATCTCGAACGGGCGCTTTTCGTCCATCACCACGGCGAAGATCCGGCCGTTGGCCGATTGCACCACCGAGGCGCCGCCGTCGTTCAGCAGCACCGGCGCCTGGCTCCAGCTGTCGAACCAGACGATATCGCCCCGGATCTTGTCGAGGCTGGCGAAGGCGCGGTCCTGCCCTTCGGGGGTGGCAAGCACCTCGTAGACCTGATCCATCGGCACGCCATCGGCGATCAGCGCCCATTCCAGGTTCACCTGCGGCCGGCGCTGGAACCCGCGCTTGCCGGGGAACTTGGCCACGTCCCACAGATCGGCGATGGTCTGCGGCCCGCCCGCGGTGAACACGTCGCGGTTATAGGCGAAAATGGTGGACCAGAAGATCACGCCGACGCCGCATTCGTTGGCCAGCCCGTCCGCGTAGAAATCCTCCAGCGCCGCGGTGCCGTCGGCGCCCGCGGGCAGGATGTCGCGCGGGATGCTTTCCAGCAACCCCTCGGCGCAGGCGCGTTCGAGGTCGATGGCCTCGATATCGACCACATCCCACAGGATATTGCCGGCCTCGACCTGGGCCTTCATCTCGGCGATGCCGCCGGAATAATCCTCGAACAGCACGTTCTTGCCGGTCTTGGCGATGAAGGGCTCGATCATGTGCTTGCGTTGTGCCGCGCCATAGGCGCCGCCATAGGACACCACGGTCAGATCCTGCGCGGCGACGGGCAGGGCCAGGGCGGCGAACACGGTCGCGGCCAGAAGGCGTCTTGCGGTTGTCATCTCTGCGTCTCCTCTGTTGTCGGTCGTCTCAGGCATTGCCCGGCCTGTTTCGGGTCGCCTATTCCCCGATCGCCGCATGGGCCGCGAAGGCGGAACAGTCGCGGGTGGAGGCGGCCAGAACCACCTCGTCCCCTTCGGTGAATTCGGGCGCGGTCAGGTCGTTCAGCAGTTTGACCACGATCTGCGTGCCGTCCGGCAGGCGAAAGAAATACCGGATGAAATCCCCGACATAGAGCCGGGTGGTGAAGCGCGCGGTGAAGCGGGTGTCGAACGCGATCCCCGAGGCGGCGAAGAACAGCTTTTCCGGCCGGACCGAGACATTGCAGGACATGCCGATGGTTTCGGCATCGGCGCGCCGGCAGCGCAGCACCTCGCCCGAGGATATGCGCACATCCGCCGTGCCCTCGCCAAGCGCCACCAGTTCGCCGGGCAGGAAGTTGTTCTCGCCGATGAAATCCGCGACAAATCCGTTGCGCGGGGACTCATAGAGCACATCGGGCGCGTCGCATTGCTGCACCACGCCCGCGTTGAACACCGCGATCCGGTTCGACATGGTCAGCGCCTCGGTCTGGTCATGGGTGACATAGATCACCGTGAAGCCGAGTTGCCTGTGCAGCCGCGTGATTTCGAACTGCATCTGTTCGCGCAGCTTCTTGTCCAGCGCGCCCAGGGGTTCGTCCATCAGCACCAGCCGGGGCGCGAAGATCAGCGCGCGCGCCAGCGCCACCCGCTGGCGCTGCCCGCCCGACAGCTGCGCCGGGCGGCGGTTGCCGTAGGCGCCCAGTTCCACCAGATCCAGATATTCCTGGACCTTGGCCCTGACCTCTGCCCCGCGCATGTTGCGCAGTTTCAGCGGATAGCCGAGGTTTTCGGCGATGGTCATGTGCGGGAACAGGGCGTAGTTCTGAAACACCATGCCGATGTCGCGCTTGTAGGGCGCCATCCGGGCGATGGACCGGCCTTGCAGCCGGATATCGCCGCTGGTCAGGCTTTCGAACCCGGCCAGCATCATCAGCAGCGTGGACTTGCCCGACCCCGAAGGGCCGAGCAGGGTCACGAATTCCCCCTCCGCCACGGAAAGGTCGAAATTGCGGACGACCAGCGTTTCTTGGTCATAGCTTTTCTGAACCCGGTCGAATTCCAGAAAAGCCCGGTCGCCCGGATCACCCATGCAACATGTTCCCCTGTCGAACGGCTTTTCGAAGCGGGGCTTCTGTCGGCCCCGTCAGTGGCTGGGGTCATGATAGCGTCGGCTTCGCTCTCGACGCAATCCGCTCGTCATGGCCGGGGGCGGGGGCGTTTCCGGTCGGCGGCCCGGGCCGGTTTCCGGCGGGCACGGTTTCGGCACGGGACGGGAGGCAGAACGCTGCAGCGGAAGGGGGCCGTTCATCACCTGCGCCGCGATGCCAAGGCGCACGCCTTCGCCACAGTGATGCAGGTTTCGTTGCCCCGGCCGAGGGCGCGAAACCCCCGGCCAGCGCCCGCCCCGCCCATCGCGGGCGCTGGCCGGACCGGTGTTCCCGACATCGCCATCGCTCCTGTCGCCGTCCCGCCACGGGCGGGGAAACGCAGCGGGTTTGCTATCCCGCCCGACCGGACTGCGGTGGAGCGTGGATCCGGCCTACTTCTCGCCGTCCTCTTCCCGCCGCACCGACGCCGCCTTGGGGCCGCCTCCGGCGTCGACGGGCCGCCCGGTGTCGGTGTCCGTCCCGGACCCGCGTTTCGGGCCCTCTTCGGCGGCCTTCAGGATGGGGCGGGGGTTGAAATCCTTGTCGGCATTGCTGGTATCGACGCGCTTTTCCAGGATCCGGCGCTGCTGTTCATGGGTCTTGTTGCCGCTCATCGCCGCCCCCTACTTGTTCTCGCGCCCGCGCTGGCGCGGGTCGATGCCGCCCGAGGGCGTGGTGTCGTTCAGCACGTCGCCCTCGAAGGTGTTGTCGCCGTCGATGCGCGGATCGTCGCGGTCGGCGCCCTTGGACCGGCCGATGCCGGGATCGTTGCGCAGATCGGCGTCGCTGGGGCGCGAGGTCTTGGGATGCTTGCCGGAGGTCATGGGGTGTCCTTTCCCTTTTCCGGGCGGGTGTCGGCCAGATCCTCTGCCGGGCGGGCGCCGCCCGTCTGCCGGTCGTCCTGCCGTTCCGCCCGCACATGGGCGGAATCGAGCCCGCGCTGTTCGGAATGGCGCGCGGCGTCGCGGTTCGACAGCACCTCGGGCAGCGGCCCGGGGTCGAGCGGGCCCATCCCGCCGGTGCCGTCGCCCTTGCCGCTGTCCTGCTGGCCGGGGCCGTATTTCTTGCTGCTTGCTTGTGCCATGCTGGTCTCCTTCAGGACAGGAACCGCCGCCGGCGCCGGTTGTTCCCCAAAGGGGCGGGTTCAGCCCCCTTCGGGCAGCGCCCAGGCGATGACGTAATCCCCCGGTTCCGTGCCGATGGACCCGTGCCCGCCCGCCACGATCAGCAGGTACTGCCGGCCCTCCACCTCGTAGGTCATGGGGGTGGACTGGCCGCCCGCGGGCAGGCGGGCCTTCCACAGTTCCGCACCGGTGGTCAGGTCGTAGCCGCGCAGGTAGTCGTCCACCGTGGCGCCCAGAAAGGCGACGCCGCCCCGGGTGATGATCGGCCCGCCGATGCCGGGCACGCCCAGTTCGAACGGCAGGGGCAGGGGGGTCATGTCGCGCACGGTGCCGTTCTTGTGCCGCCAGGCGATCTCGCCCGTCACCAGATCCGCCCCGGCCACATAACCCCAAGGCGGCGCCTGACAGGGAATGCCGAGCGGCCCGAGGAACGGCCCCATCACCACGCCATAGGGCGCGCCCTCGTTGCGGTTGAGGCCCTGTTCGCTGGCGGTTTCGCCCGCCTCGGGCGGCGGGATCTGGTCGCGCGGCACCAGCCGCGCGGTGAAGGCCAGCCATGTCGGCATGCCGAACATCACCTGCCGTTCGGGATCCACGGCGATGGAACCCCAGTTGAACACCCCGAAATTGCCGGGATAGACGATGGTTCCGTTCTGCGACGGCGGGGTATAGCGGCCCTCGTAGTTCAACCGGTTGAAGTCGATCCGGCACATCAGCTGGTCGAAGATCGACAGGCCCCACATGTCGGCCTCGCGCATGCGCGGCGGCTCGAAGCTGAGGGCGGAAACGGGCTGGGTGGGGGCGGTGAAATCCTCGGGGATGGCGCCATGCGGCGCGGACACCTCGGTCACGGGCAGGATCGGCGCGCCGGTCTCGCGGTTCAGCACATAGATGTCGCCCTGCTTGGTGGGGGCGACCAGCGCGGGCACCGTTTCCCCGCCGGTTTCCAGATCCAGCAGCACGGGCTGGGCAGGCACATCCATGTCCCACAGATCGTGGTGGACGGTCTGGAACACCCACCGCCTTTGCCCCGTCGCCACGTCCAGCGCCACGACCGACGAGGAATGTTCCTCGACCGCCGGGCTGCGGCCCATGCCCAACTGATCGGGCACCTGATTGCCGAGCGGGATATAGACCAGCCCGCGGTCGGCATCGACCGAGAACACCGACCAGCTGTTGGGGGAATTGGCGGAATAGGTCTCGCCCCCCGCGATGTCGATGGGCGCGGTGTCGTCGGGGTTGCCGCTGTCCCAGTTCCACAGCAGCTCGCCCGTCAGGATGTCATAGGCGCGGATCACGCCCGACTGCGACCAGATCGAGAAATTGTCGTTCACCGCGCCGCCGATGATGATGCGCCCGTCCACCGCGACGGGCGGTGAGGTGGAATAGTAATAGCCCGCCGGGTTGTAGGGCATGCCCGCTTCCAGATGCAGGGTGCCGTTTTCGGCAAAGCCGGTGCAGACCTGCCCGGTTTGCGCATCCAGCGCGATCAGCCGGGCGTCGGCGGTGGGCATGTAGACCCGTTCCACGCAGGCCGGGCCTTCCGCCGCGGGCGCGGCCCCGGTGTTCCAGTAGGTGACACCGCGGCAGGTCTGGTGCTGCCGGTCGGGGTTCATGCCGGAATCGGCGTCGAAGCGCCAGATCTCTGCCCCCGTCGCGGCGTCGAGCGCGATGGCGATATTGTGCGGGGTGCAGAGGTAAAGCCGGTTGCCGACCTTCAGCGGCGTGACCTGATAGGTCGTCTCGTTCACATCGTCGGGCCGCTTCACATCGCCGGTCTGATAGCGCCAGACCTCTTGCAGGTTGCCGACATTGGCGGGGGTGATGGCGTCGAGCGGCGACCACCGCTGGCCAAAGCCGGTGCGGCCGTACTGGTGCCAGTCGCCGTCCGGCACCGGGTTGCCGGTGGCGGGCGCGCTGGTCAGCCGCGGGCCGGGCAGTTCGCCGGCGATGTCATGCGGATCGCGCAGCATCGCGGCCCCCGCCGCCGCGACGGTGACGAGGATGACCAGCCCGAGCGGCAGGCCCCGCGCCATCGCCGGCGCGCTGCCCTCGCCCGGAACCGGGGGAACCAGCCGCCGGCGCACCGGCGGCAGCCAGAGCCATATCCCCATCAGCACAAGGATCCCGCCGCGCGGCATCAGTTGCCACCAGTCGAACCCCACCTCCCACAGCGACCAGACCAGCCAGAGCGCGATGATGGCGGCGAAAAGATGCAGCCCCGCCGGCCGCCCGCGCCATAAGAGCCAGACCGCCACCAGCATGGCCACGCCGAGCAGAAGATAGGCCGCGCTGCCCCCGAGGGCCGCGAGCCAGGCGCCGAGACCCGTGAGGGCCAGTGCGATCAGGCCGAAAAGCCCGGTGGTAAAGATCCGCATTCCGCATCCTCTTCGTTCGGGGGCGGCCCCCCGCCCGGACGGTTCGGGCAGGTCATTCCTGCTGGATGGCATGGGGGTTGGCGCTGTCCTGCCCGGCCTCGCCGCCGTCGTTGCCGATCCCGCCGAAGACCAGCAGGGCGGCCAGGCCGAGGACGACGATCGCCGCCGCGATCCAGATCTTGGCCATTCCCGCCTCCTGTTCCTGCGGATCCGCCGGGCGGCCTTCGCCGCATCCTGCACGGCAAACCGGCCAGCGGGCAGGATGTTCCCGCCCGGGGCGAAAGAGGGGCGTCCCGCAATGGGACGGCGATGCCGGGCCCCGTCCCGATCCGGGACGGTTTCCGGCCGCCCCGGAAAACCATCCATCTGGGATTCATGATTATTCCCCGCCGCCGGGCCGTGGCGCGGATCCTGCATGCAAAAGGTCGCAGACCAACGAAAGGGAGGATTTCGATGTCTGGACCAAGAATGACGGTGGTGGACTGCGGGCCGCTGACGCTGGACAAGGCCAAGCTGGTGACGATGGCGCCGGGGACGGTCTCTATCCCGACCACCGTCGCGATCTTCGATCACCCGAAACATGGCGTGATCCTGTGGGATACCGGCTGCTGGGAGGATGTGGCCGATCCCGACGGGCCCGGCGCCTATTGGGGCGAGGGGATCAAGACCGCCTTCGGCGCCGAAGCCTTCACCCGCGACATGGCGATCAACCGGCGGCTCGACAGGCTGGGGATCAGGACCGGCGACGTGAAATACGTGGTCTATTCCCACCTGCACCTCGATCACGCCGGCGGCATGAGCTATTTCCCGAACGCCGTGCATGTCATGCAGCGGGATGAGCTGCGCTATGCGCTCTGCCCCGATCCGTGGATCAGGCCGGTCTATGTGCAGAACGACTTCCGCGACCTGCACCGGCTGAACATCCTGGAAATCGACGGCGACCACGACCTGTTCGGCGACGGCACCTTCCAACTGATCAAGGCGCCGGGCCATGCGCCGGGGATGCAATGCCTGATGGTCACGCTGCCGCAGCGCGGGCGCTTCATCCTGGGCGGCGACATCGCCCACCAGCGCGACCAGTATGAGGCGATGATCCCCATGCCCTGGGACTACAGCTGCAACCTGATGAGCCGGTCGCGCAACAGGATCAAGCAGTTGGAACGCGCGGGCATCGAGATGTTCCTGTGCCACGAGCCGGGCGAATTCGCCGCCCTGCCGGGCAACGGAACCTGGTGGGAATGACGAAGGGCAGGGGAGGAGACATCATGAAAAACAAGGCACCCAACAACCCCGCCGATCTGGACGTGCTGATCGTCGGTGCCGGTTTCGCCGGGCTCTACCAACTCAAGCACCTGCGCGATCGCGGCTACAACGTGAAGCTGTTCGACGCGGGCAGCGACATCGGCGGCGTGTGGCACTGGAACTGCTATCCCGGCGCGCGGGTCGATTCCATCGGGGCGATCTATCAGTTTTCCGACCCCGACCTGTGGAAGGGCTGGGATTATTCCGAGAAATTCCCCTCGTGGCAGGAACTGCGCGCCTATTTCGACTATGTGGACAGCAAATGGCACCTGCGCCGGGACTGCCGGTTCAACACACGGGTGACGGCCGCGACCTTCGACGAGGACCGCAACATCTGGGCCGTCCAGACGCAGGACGGCCGGACCACCACCTGCCGCTGGTTCATCCTCTGCACCGGTTTCGCCGCCAAGCCGGTGATCCCGGATTTCAAGGGGAAAGAGGATTTCAAGGGCATCGCCACCCACACCGGCCTGTGGCCGCAGGGCGGGATCGACATGAAGGGCAAGCGCGTGGCGGTGATCGGCACCGGCGCCAGCGCGGTGCAGGTGATCCAGGAGGCCAGCAAGGAAGCCGCGCAACTGACGATCTTCCAGCGCACGCCGAACCTGACCATCCCGATGCGGCAGAAGGCGCTGTCCAAGGAGGAGAACGCCCGGCTGAAGGCCGAGAAATATCAGGAATGGCTGGACAACCGCGAACGGACCTTCGCGGGGTTCGAGTTCGATTTCTACCCCAGGGCCGCCGCCGACTGCACCCCCGAGGAACGCGAGGCGATCTTCCGCGAGGTCTGGGAAACCGGCGCCTTCAACTGGTGGCTGGGGAACCTGAACGACGTTCTGGTCAACCCGGAATCGAACCTCGCGCAATACAACTTCTGGCGCGACGAGACCCGCAAGCGCATTGCGAACCCCGCGCTGCACGAGGTGCTGGCCCCCACGACGCCGCCGCATCCCTATGGCGTCAAGCGGCCCTGCCTGGAACAGTGGTATTACGAGGTGTTCAACCAGGACAATGTGGAACTGGTCGACCTGAAGAAGGAACCCATCGGGCGCATCACCGAAACCGGGCTGATCGCCGGCGACCGGGAATTCGCGTTCGACATTCTGGTCTATGCCACCGGCTTCGACGCGGTGTCGGGCGGGCTGGTGCAGATCGACGTCAAGGGCACCGACGGGCGCAATCTGGCCACCCATTGGGCCGATGGCATCAGGACCCATCTGGGCATGGCCGCCCCCGGTTTCCCGAACCTGCTGTTCCTTTACGGACCGCAAAGCCCCTCGGGGTTCTGCAACGGGCCGACCTGTGCGGAAAAGCAGGGCGACTGGATGATCCGCTTCATCGAGGACATGACCGCGCAAGGGGTGGTGAGGGCCGAGGCCACCGCGGCGGCGGCGCGGGACTGGGCCAGGGGGACGCATGACATCATCAACATGACGCTCTTCCCGCAGGCCGGAAGCTGGTACATGGGCGCGAACATCCCCGGCAAGCGGCGCGAGATCCTGGTCTATCCGGGCGGGCTGCCGAGCTATCTGCAACTCGTGAACAAGAACCGCGAGGACGGCTATCCCGGCTTCGATCTGGCGCGCGAAACGGCCATGGCCTGAGGGCAGGGCGGGGCCCCCGCGGCCCCGCCCGTTCAGCGGAGGAGAAAGATGACGGAACTGACATTCATGACGCCGCCGCGCATCGTCTGCGCGCCGGGCGGGCTGGCGCGGCTGGGCAGCCTCGCGGCGGAACTGGGCGGAACGCGCGCCTTCATCGTCACCGACCCGGGGCTGACCCGTCTGGGGCTCGGCCAGCGGGCGGTGGCGGCGCTGGAGGCCGCGGGCCTGTCCGGCACGGTCTTCGACCGGGTGGAGGCCGATCCGCCCTATGCGGTGGTGCGCGCGGCGGTCGCCCATGCCCGCGAGGCCGGGGCGGATCTGGTGATCGGGCTCGGGGGCGGCAGTTCGATGGACACCGCCAAGGTGGTGGCGCTGGCGCTGAATTCGGACCAGAGCCTCGACGAGATGGTGGGCACCGAACAGGCCACCGGCACAAGGCTGCCGCTGATCTGCGTGCCGACCACGGCGGGCACCGGATCGGAAGTGACCTTCGTGTCGGTCCTGACCGGCGACGACGGGATGAAGAAGGCGATCTATTCCGCGAAACTGCTGCCCGACATCGCATTGCTGGATGCCGAACTGACATTGGGGATGCCGCCGCATGTGACCGCGGCCCCGGCGCTGGACGCGATGGTCCATGCGGTCGAGGCCTATACCTCGCGGACCCGCAAGAACCCGGTGTCGGACGCGCTGGCGGTCAAGGCGCTGGCGCTGCTGGCCGGGAATTTCGAGACCGTGCTGACGGATGGCGGCAATATCGCCGCGCGCAGCGACATGTTGCTGGGTTCGATGATGGCGGGCATGGCCTTCGTCAACGCCTCGGTGGGCGCGGTCCATGCGCTGTCCTACCCCTTGGGCGCGCGGTTCCATGTGCCGCACGGGCATTCCAACGCGCTGGTGATGGGGCCGGTGTTCCGCTTCAACATCCCGGCGGCCCGGGCGCAATACGCCGAACTGGCCGCGATCGTCCTGCCCGGGCGCAGTTTCAATTCGGACAAGGATGCCGCCAACGCCTTCGTGGACCGGCTGGAAGGGATGCTGACCGCCAGCGGCCTGCCCACCCGCCTGTCGCAGCTTGGCGTGACCGCGGCGGACATTCCCGCCATGGCGCAGGAGGTGACAGAGAAGATAACCCGCCTGATCGCCACCAACCCGCGCGACATGACCTTGGACGAGGTGATGGCCCTCTATCGCGAGGTGTTGTGAAGGCCGGGTGTCCGGCGGCGTTTTACACGCTGGCGCAGACCGCCTACATTGGCGCCTGACCGCCGGTCGCGCCGGAATACCCACTGTTTACTGTGAGGGAGGACGCAGTAATGCAGAAACTGGATCTGACCCGGATCGGGTCGCGCGAATACGCGCGCGAGGTCGCGCATTTCTGGGACCGGCTGCTTGGCGACTACGATGTCGAGATGCCGGGCGTGCGCGATGTCGTCTATGAATCCTGGCTGCGGTGCAAGCAGATCGGGGTCGATCCGCTGAAACGCGCCGCGCCCAAGGCGCCCGCCCCGGTCGCCGGATCCGGCAATGTCAGCGAGGACCGGCTGCGCGCGGTGATGCGGTCCTCGCTGGAAACCGTGGCGCCCTATCTGAGCGAGGCGAAATCGGTCCTGATCGGCACCGGGCACAACGGGCTGATCTTCACCTCGCAGGGCGATGCGAGGCTGGCCGAGGGGCTGTCGGAAAATTCCGTGGTCGAGGGCGCGATGTGGGACGAGGCCCATGTCGGCACCAATGCCATCGGCACCGCGCTGGCCATCGGCGGCAAGGTGCTGATCCATGGCGAGGAGCATTTCTGCAACGCCGGCAAGCAATGGAGCTGCGCGGCCGATGTGATCCGCGACCCGGTGGACCGCTCGATCCTGGGCGTCATCGACCTGACCGGCCCGGCCGAGTCGATTTCGCTGCGCGCCGGCGCTCTGATCGCCGCCGTGGTCGAACGCGCCGAAAGCGAACTGGCCCGGCTGGACCTGATGGACCAGATCAGCCTGATCGACTGCTTTCACCAGCGCAGCAATCTGGGCGAGGGGCTGATCCTCGTGGACCGGCGCGGCCTTGTGGTGCGGCGCAGCTTTCAAAGCCGCTTCGACAAGGCGAACATCCGGCAGGGCGATTACCTGTCCGGCCTCAAGGGGCTGCCTTGCGAAAGCTGGACGCTCGATCTGGTGCATGACGCGCTGCATGACGGCGAGGTGGAATGGATCCGCAACGGCGAAGAGGTGATCGGTGCGGCCATCCATGTCTCGCGCCGGCAGGCGCGGGCGCCCGCCCGATCGGATCTGCCCGCGCCGCTGAAGGCGCTGGTCGACTCCTCGCCCTCGCTCGCGCCGCTGATCCGCGAGGCGGCCATCGTCGCCAAAGGCTCCGTCCCGGTGATGATCACCGGCGAGACGGGCACCGGCAAGGATGTGCTGGCCACCGCGATCCACCTGTCGGGCGCGCGCGCCGGCAAGCCTTTCGTCCCGGTCAACTGCGCCGCGATCCCGCGCGACCTGATCGGGGTGGAACTGTTCGGCTATGTCGAGGGCGCCTTCACCGGCACCCGCAAGGGCGGCATGTCGGGCCGGATCGAGGATGCCGACGGCGGCACGCTGTTCCTGGACGAGATCGGCGACATGCCCATCGAGTTGCAGCCCTATCTGCTGCGGGTGCTGGAAAGCGGCACGGTGTCGCGTCTGGGCGAAAGCCGGCAGCGCAAGGTGGATCTGCGCATCATCGCCGCGACCAACCAGCCGTTGCAGGACCTGATGGCGCAGGGGCGGTTCCGCAGCGATCTTTATTACCGGCTGAACGTCGCGCGGCTGCATCTGCCGCCGCTGCGCGACCGGCGGGGGGATATTCCGTATCTGGTGGAGCGGCTGCACGCCCAGATCCACGGCAGCACCGCCGGGCAGGCCATGCCGCGCGCCATCGTGGACCAGCTTGCGGCGCGCGACCTGCCGGGGAACATCCGCGAATTGCGCTCGCTGGTCGAACGCGCGGCGGCGGGGCTGTCGCTGGACGAGCCCGCGGCGGTTTCCGCCCCGGTGACGCCCCGGGCCACGACCCTGGCGGCGGTGGAACGCGACCTGATATTGACCTGTCTGGACCGCAACAACGGCAATGTCGGCCGGGTGGCCGAGGAACTGTCGATCCCCCGCTCCACGCTCTACCGCAAGCTGGCCGCCTATCGCGACAAAGACCCGGCCTGAATGCAAAGGGCTTCGCTGCAAACCCGGGCAGAGGCCGGGCCGAGGGCGCAGACCATCGCCGTTGCCCGGCTGCTCGCCCTGTCCGCGGTGGACATCGCGGTGCTGACCGCGCAGGCCGCGCTGGAAAACCCCGCACTGCGGGTCGGGTTCGCGCTGGAGGAGGACCCGCCGCCCCGGCGCATCGGCGCCCCGCCGCTGGCCCGGCTGGACGAAACCATGGCCGGGGCCGCGCCGCAGTCGCTGCATGAACATGTCGCGCGCCAGATCCCGCTGCTGGTGCGCGACCGCGGCCTGCTGCCGCTTGCCCATGCCTGGCTGGAGGGGTTGGAGCCGACCGGCTGGGTCGGTCTGCGGGCCGACGAGGTGGCGGCCCGCTGTTCGGCAGGCGTCGGGGCGGCCGAACATGTGCTGCATCTGTTGCAGGGAGCAGAGCCGGATGGCCTCTTCGCCCGCAGCCTGCGGGAATGTCTGGCCATCCAGTTGCGCGCCCGCGATGGCCTGACGCCGACGATGCAGGCGCTGCTGGATCACCTGCCGCTTCTGGCGGCCGGGGATCTGCGGGCGCTGGCCGACCGCACCGGCATTCCGCCGCAAGACCTGCCCGCGCTGATCGGCCGGTTGCGCGGGCTCGACCCCAAGCCCGGCGCGCAGTTCCAGAATGCGCCCGCGATCCTGCCCGCCCCCGATTTCCTGATCGAGCGGGTGGAGGGGGCGGGCTGGGACCTGCGCCGGGGCCGCTGGTTGCGCCCCACGCTGGACATCGCCGCACCCCCGGCGCGCGCCTTGGCCGCCGACCTGCGGCGCGCCGCGGCGCTGGCCGCGCTGGTCGAGAACCGCGACCGGCTGATCTGGCGCACGGCGGTTCAGGCGGCGGGCTGGCAGGGCGATTTTCTCGACGGGCGGCGCGACTGGCCGCGCCCCATGGCGCTGGCGGATGTCGCCCGGCCCCTGGGCGTGCATGAAACCAGCGTCGGGCGCATCCGCAACCATCTGGTCATCGGCGACGGAAGCCGCGCCATCCGGTTGCGCGACCTGTTCGCCCCCGGGATCGCCACCGCCGCGGGGCCGATCACCCCGCGGGAACTGACGGCCCGCATCGCCGCCATCGCCGCAGCACCGGCGGGTGCCCTGACCGACGAGGCCATCCGCAACGCGCTGTTGCGCATGGGGATCACGGTTTCGCGCCGCACGGTCGCGAAATATCGCGGCAGGATCGGCTAGACCCCTGCACGCCTGCGCAGAAGCGGATGGATTGCCCATCTTCGCGCAAAAGGCGTAAACAGCCCGGGGCCGTGCCGGGTGCGTGCGGCACGGAAATCGCGGTTCAACGATGCTGGAAACGGATGTGATCGAAGATCTGCTGCGCGGGCTGGGCCTGCATTCGGCCTCGTTCATCGTCACGGTCTATGGCGATGTCGTGGTGCCGCGCGGGGGGGTGCTGTGGACCGGCACGCTGATCGAGATCTGCGGCCGCGTCGGCATCAATGAATCGCTGGTGCGCACCGCCGTGTCGCGGCTTGTGGCGGCGCAGCGGCTGACGGGCGAACGGGCGGGGCGGCGCAGCTATTACCGGCTGGACGCCTCGGCCCGGCGCGAGTTCGAAGAGGCGGCGGCGCTGCTCTATGCCCCCGACATCCCGCCGCGCGGCTGGCAGATCCTGCATGCGCCGGGGCTGTCCGAGGATGCGGCGCGCCACATGCGCATGGGCCATATGGGCGGGCCGGTGTTCATCCGCCCCGACCGGGGCCAGCCGCCGCCCCCGGGGGCGCTGGTCTTTCACGCCCCCGACCCGGAGGACGCCGGGCGGCTGGCGGGGTTCTGGGACCTGTCGGCGCTTCAGGCGGGCTATCGCGGGATGCTGGACCGTTTCGGCGCGCTGGAGGCCGGGCGGCTGTCGGATACCGATGCGCTGGTGGCGCGGCTGCTGCTGGTCCATGTCTATCGCAACGTGATGCTGCGCGACCCGCGCCTGCCGCAGGCCGCGCTGCCCCCCGGCTGGCAGGGCCATGCCGCGCGGGACCTGTTCCGCCGGCTTTACCGGCGCCTGTCGCCCGGGGCAGAGCGCCATATCGCCGCCCGGTTCGAGGGGGTCGATGGCTTCCTTCCGGCCCGCACGCCCGAAACCGAGGCGCGCCTGGCGGGCCTTCTGTAGCCTATGACGTTGATTTTTATCCTGTATTTCCGTGCACCCCAAAACATCACGGGATTACGAAACTTTTTCTTTTCATGTGATGATTCGAGGCGTATAAATCGACCAATCGGTCGGTGAATTGGGAGAATCGCCGTCCGCCAGCAAACAGGATGAAGGGGGACCGGATGCGCGAGGCATTCATCTGCGACGCGGTCAGAACGCCGGTGGGGCGTTACGGCGGGGCATTGGCCCAGGTTCGTGCCGACGATCTGGCGGCGCTGCCGCTGAAGGCGCTGATGGCGCGCAACCCGGGCGTGGACTGGTCGGCGGTGGATGACCTGATCTACGGTTCCGCCAACCAGGCGGGCGAGGACAACCGCAACGTGGGCCGCATGGCGGTGCTGCTGGCGGGGATGCCGATCGGCGTGCCGGGCACCACGGTGAACCGGCTCTGCGGGTCGGGCATGGATGCGGTCGGCATGGCGGCGCGGGCGATCCGGGCGGGCGACTGCGATTTCGTGATCGCGGGCGGCGTCGAAAGCATGACCCGCGCGCCCTTCGTGATGCCCAAGGCCGACAGCGCGTTTTCCCGCGCCAACGCGGTCTATGACACCACCATCGGCTGGCGCTTCATCAACCCCTTGATGAAAAAGCTGTTCGGCGTGGATTCCATGCCGCAGACCGCCGACAACGTGGCGGCGGATTTCAACATCTCGCGCGCCGATCAGGATGCTTTCGCGGTGCGTAGCCAGGAACGGTGGGCGGCGGCGCAGGCGGCGGGCCTGTTCCGGGACGAGATCGTGCCGGTGACGATCCCGCAGAAGAAGGGCGAGCCGATCGTCGTCGATACCGACGAACATCCGCGCCCCGGCACGACGGTGGAACAGCTGGCCCGGCTGAAGGGCGTGAACGGGCCGGATCTTTCGGTGACGGCCGGAAACGCCTCCGGCGTGAACGACGGCGCGGCGGCGCTGGCGATCCTGTCGGCCGAGGCGGCGCCGGCGCAGGGGCTGACCCCCCGGGCACGCATCGTCGCCATGGCGGCGGCGGGGGTGGAACCCCGGATCATGGGCATCGGCCCGGTTCCGGCGACCCGCAAGGTTCTGGCCCGGGCGGGGCTCACGCTCGACCGGATGGATGTGATAGAATTGAACGAGGCCTTCGCGGCCCAGGGGCTGGCGGTGCTGCGCGAACTGGGGCTGGCGGATGACGACCCCCGCGTGAACCCCAACGGTGGCGCCATCGCCATCGGCCATCCCCTCGGCATGTCGGGGGCAAGGCTTGTGACGACCGCGATGTACCAGCTTCACCGCAGCGGCGGGCGCTATGCGCTGTGCACCATGTGCATCGGTGTGGGGCAGGGCATCGCGATGATCATCGAACGCGTCTGAAACGGGAGGTTCAGCCATGTATGCCCAGCTAGTGAAATCCGAAGGCGCGAAGTCGCGCGAGGAGATGACGCCGGAAGAGATCGCCTTTCAGGAGCGGATCGACCGGGGCGAGAAGATCGAGCCGAAGGAATGGATGCCCGAGGGCTATCGCAAGACGCTGATCCGGCAGATCGGCCAGCATGCGCATTCCGAGATCGTGGGCCAGCTGCCCGAAGGCAACTGGATCACCCGCGCCCCCACGCTGGAACGCAAGGCGATCCTGCTGGCCAAGGTGCAGGACGAGGCGGGGCACGGGCTCTATCTTTACAGCGCGGCGGAAACGCTCGGCGTCTCGCGCGACGAGTTGCTGGACGCGCTGCATGCGGGGAAGATGAAATATTCCTCGATCTTCAACTATCCGACGCTGAACTGGGCCGATATCGGCGCGGTCGGCTGGCTGGTCGACGGCGCGGCGATCATGAACCAGGTGCCGCTGCAACGCACGTCCTACGGCCCCTATTCCCGCGCGATGATCCGCATCTGCAAGGAAGAAAGCTTCCACCAGCGGCAGGGCTACGACATCATGATGAAGATGGCCGCGGGCACGCCGGAACAGAAGGCGATGGCGCAGGACGCGCTGAACCGCTTCTGGTATCCCTCGCTGATGATGTTCGGGCCGTCGGACAAGGATTCGGTCCATTCCGCGCAGTCGATGCAGTGGAAGATCAAGATCAACACCAATGACGAACTGCGCCAGAAGTTCGTGGACCAGACCGTGCCGCAGGCGCATTACCTGGGCCTGACCGTCCCCGACCCGGACCTGAAATGGAACGAGGAAAAGGGCGGCTGGGATTTCAGCGAGCCCGACTGGTCCGAATTCTTCGCCGTCATCGCCGGCAACGGCCCCTGCAACGCCGAACGCATGGAGGCCCGCGTCAAGGCGTGGGAGGACGGCGCATGGTTCCGCGACGGCCTGATGGCCCATGCCGAAAAGGCCGAGGCGCGCCGCCGCGCCGCCCGCGTGGCCGCCGAATGACCCCTGCGGGCGCCGCAAAGGGAGAGGCGCCCGCACCCCGCATCCAGCATTCCGGGAGGAAGCAAGACATGTCCAGCGAATGGCCCCTGTGGGAAATCTTCATCCGCGGCCAGCACGGCCTCAATCACCGCCATGTCGGGTCGCTGCACGCGCCCGACGCCGAAATGGCGATCCGCAACGCGCGTGACGTCTACACCCGCCGCAACGAGGGTGTCTCGATCTGGGCGGTGCGGTCGAACGACATCACCGCCTCGTCGCCTTCGGAGAAGGGCCCGCTGTTCGAGCCCTCGAACTCCAAGGTCTACCGCCATCCGACCTTCTTCGACATCCCGGCCGAAGTGGGGCATATGTGATGGGCGCGGCGGTGCAATCGGTCGACCGGGCCACCTATGTGGACTGGCTGCAAAGGGTCGGCGACAATGCGCTGATCCTGGGGCACCGGGTGTCCGAATGGTGCGGGCATTCGCCCGTGCTGGAAGAGGACATCGCGCTGGCCAACCAGGCGCTGGACCTGATCGGCCAGTGCCAGCTGTGGCTGGGCCTTGCCGCCGAGGTCGAGGGGCAGGGGCGCACGGCCGACAACATGGCCTATCTGCGCGATGCGGCGGCGCTGCGCAACGTGCTGCTGGTGGAACGCCCGAACGGCGATTTCGGCCAGACGCTGATGCGCCAGTTCCTGTTCGACGCCTTCCATATCGAACTGCTGCGCGCGCTGAAGGGGTCGTCGGACCCGCGCGTGGCGGAAATCGCGGCCAAGGCGGAAAAGGAAGTGGCCTATCATCTGGAACGGTCGGCCGATCTGGTGATCCGGCTGGGCGACGGCACGGCGGAAAGCCAGGCCCGGATGCAGAAGGCGCTGAACACCCTTTACCCCTATACGGGCGAGCTGTTCATGGACGACGCCGTGGACCGCGCCATGGCCGAGGCGGGCATCGCCCCCCTGCCGGGCAGCCTGCAGGCCGGCTGGGACCGCACCGTGCGCGAGGTTCTGGCCGAGGCGACGCTGACCCATCCGGGCGAGACCTATCAGCACAAGGGCGGCAAGACGGGCGTTCATTCCGAACACCTCGGCTTCATCCTGGCCGAGATGCAGTTCCTGCAACGCGCCTATCCCGGCGCGACCTGGTAGGCCCATGCAAGGCGCGACCCACCCCGATCTGGATCAGGTCTGGCGCTGGCTGTCCGAGGTGCCGGACCCCGAGATCCCGGTGATTTCCCTGACCGATCTGGGGATCATCCGCAATGTCGCCTGGGACGAGGACACGCTGGTCGTGACGGTGACGCCCACCTATTCGGGCTGCCCTGCGACCAGCATCATCAACCTCGACATCGAAACGGCGCTGCGCGGGCACGGCATCGGGAAACTGCGGCTGGAACGGCAGCTTTCGCCGCCCTGGACCACCGACTGGATCACGCCCGAGGGGCGGGAAAAACTGCGCGCCTATGGTATCGCGCCCCCCGTCGACGGCACGGCGGCGGACGGGCGGCTGGCGGGGCGCATCTCGCGGCTGGCGGGCACCTCGAACCTGGTGATCGCCTGCCCGCGCTGCGGATCGACCCATACGGAAAAGATCAGCCAGTTCGGGTCCACCCCCTGCAAGGCCAGCTACCGCTGCAAGGACTGTCTGGAACCCTTCGACTATTTCAAATGCATCTGAGGATGCGGAGGACACCCACATGGCACGCTTCCATCCGTTGAAAGTCACCGACGTGCGCCGCGAGACGCGGGACGCCGTGGTGGTCACGCTGGCGCCCCGGGACGAGGACCGGGCGCTGTTCGATTTCACCCAAGGGCAGTACCTGACCTTCCGCCGCGATTTCGATGGCGAGGAACTGCGCCGCAGCTATTCGATCTGCGCCGGCAAGGGCGAGGGCGCGCTGCGCGTCGGCATCAAGCGGGTGGACGGCGGCGCCTTTTCCACCTGGGCGAACGAGAACCTCGGCCCCGGCGACGAGATCGAGGCGATGCCGCCGATGGGCAAGTTTTTCACCCCCATCGAACCCGGGGCGGAACGGCAGTACCTCGGCTTTGCCGGCGGGTCGGGCATCACGCCGCTTCTGTCGATCATCAAGACGGTTCTGGCCGAGGAACCGAAGTCGCGCTTCACGCTGGTCTATGCCAACCGCACCATCAACAGCATCATGTTCCGCGAGGAACTGGAGGATCTGAAGAACCTCTATCTGGGCCGCTTTTCGGTGATCCATGTGCTGGAACAGGAAGGGCAGGAAATCGACCTGTTCACCGGCCTGATCGACGCGGAAAAGATGAAGGGGCTGTTCCGGCACTGGCTGGACGCATCGGCGATCGACACCGCCTTCATCTGCGGGCCCGAGCCGATGATGCTGGCCATCGCCGCATCGCTGCGCGACCACGGGCTGAGCGATGCGCAGATCAAGTTCGAGCTTTTCGCCAGCGGCCAGCCGGGCCGGGCAAGGGCCAGGGCGGTGTCGAAGGTGGCCGTGGCCCCCGGCACCGGGGTGCAGGCCACCGTCACGCTGGACGGCGCCACCCGCAGTTTCGAGATGCCGCGGACCGGGCAATCCATCCTCGACGCCGCCATCGCGGCGCAGATGGACGCGCCCTATTCCTGCAAGGCCGGGGTCTGTTCCACCTGCCGCTGCAAGGTGATCGAGGGCGAGGTCGAAATGGCCGTCAACCACGCGCTGGAGGATTACGAGGTGCGGGCGGGCTATGTCCTGTCCTGCCAGGCGACGCCGCTGAGCGACCGTGTGGTCGTGACCTATGACGAGTGAGGATGCCATGTCTGACACGATGAACATCGAGGACTACCTCGCCCAGGGCGGTGTTCTGACCGCGCCCGGCAACGTTCCCGCCCGGTATCGGGGCGAGCTGATGCGGCTGATGTCCTCTTTCGTGGACAGCGAACTGGCGGCTTCGGCCGGGTTCGCGGGGTCGATCAACTTCGCGCCGGGGATCAAGGAACGGATCGCCGCCAGCCGCATCACGCTGGAAAAGGCCGACCATGCCGAACGGGTGCTGGGTGTGATGGCAACCTTCGGCACCGATGCCGACCGCTATCAGGCGCAGCACGACTGGGCCGCCCGGGTGGCGCGCGACGCCGATCTGGGCGCGCAGCGGGCGGGCGGCGACATGCGGCTGTCGGTGTTCCACTATCCTATCACCGGCTGGGCCGATGCGGTGGTGATGAACGTGTTGCAGGGCCTTGCCACCGGCGTGCAGATGACCGAACTGACCCGCGTGTCCTATGGCCCGCTGGCCGAGGTGTTCCGCGAGATCGCCCCGCGCGAGGCGCGCCATGCCGAACTGGGCCTCGAAGGGCTGGGCCGGCTCGACAAGGGGGCCGCCCGCGCCGCCGTCGCCTATTGGCGCCCGCGCGTCGCGGCCGGTTTCGGCGTGGCGGGGTCGTCGCGCTATGACACGCTGCGGAAATTCGGCCTGCGCCATACGCCCAACGAACAGCTTCTGGCCCGTTGGGAAGGGCTGGTTGCGGAACAACTGGCCGCGCGCGGCCTTTGACCCTTCGGGCGCGGGTGAACCGGCCCGCGCCCCTTCTTGAACGGCCCCTTCTTGAACGAACGTAAGGAAACGCCCATGAATGCCCCGGCCCGCCAACCGCGCCGTCTTGAAAGCTATGTCTGCGGCGGCTGGACCCCCGGCCAGAAGGAAGGCCAGGTGCTGCACGACGCCGCGACCGGCGATCCGGTGGCCTTCATCGATTCCACCGGGCTCGACTTCGCCGCCGTGCTGGACCATGGCCGCCGCGTGGCGGGGCCCAGGCTGCGGGCGATGTCGTTCCACGACCGGGCCGGGATGCTCAAGGATCTCGGCCTCGCGCTGATGGCGCGGAAGGAAGAGTTCTACGCCGAAAGCTATCGCACCGGCGCCACCCGACCGGATGGCTGGGTGGATATCGAGGGCGGCATCGGCACCATGCTGACCTTCGCGTCCAAGGGGCGGCGCGAACTGCCCAACACCCGCGTGCTGACCGACGGCGAAATCGAGGTGCTGTCGAAGGACGGCAGCTTCGTGGCCCAGCACATCCTGTCGCCGCTGCAAGGCGTGGCGGTGCATATCAACGCCTTCAACTTCCCCGTCTGGGGGATGCTGGAAAAGATCGCGCCGACGCTGCTGGCCGGCGTGCCCTGCGTGGTGAAACCCGCGTCCCAGACCGCCTATCTGACCGAACTGGTGGTGCGCCGGATCGTGGAAACCGGGATCCTGCCCGAGGGCGCGCTGCAACTGATCTGCGGTTCGGTCGGCGACCTGCTGGACCATGTGACGGGGCAGGACGCCGTGACCTTCACCGGATCGGCCACTACGGGGCGCAAGCTGAAGGCGCATCCGGCCATCGTGGCCAATTCCGTCCGCTTCACCATGGAGGCCGACAGCCTGAACGCCGCGATCCTCGGCCCCGATGCGGTGGCGGGCACGCCCGAGTTCGACCTGTTCGTGAAGGAGGTCGCGCGCGAGATGACCTCGAAGGCCGGGCAGAAATGCACCGCCATCCGCCGCGTCGTCGCGCCGCGCGCGCAGGTGGACGCGCTGGTCGCGGCGCTGCGCGACCGTCTGGGCAAGACCGCGCCCGGCCTGCCGGATGCGGAGGAAACCCGGATGGGGCCGCTCGCGTCGCTCGACCAGCGCGACGAGGTGCGCGCCCGCATCCGCGACCTGCAAGCGGCGGCAGAGATCGTGGCCGGCAACCCCGACGACGTGCGCACCGCCTCTGGCGATGCCGGGAAGGGGGCCTTCCTGAACCCCGTGCTGCTTTACGCCGGCAATCCCTTCGCGGCGCAGGCCGTGCACGAGGTGGAGGCGTTCGGCCCCGTCTCGACCGTGCTGCCCTACGACACGCTGGACGAGGCGGTGGAACTGGCCAGGCTCGGCAAGGGGTCGCTGGTGTCCTCGGTCTTTACCGACGACCCGGGCGTGGCCGAAGAGGTGGTGCTGGGTGTCGCGCCCTTCCATGGCCGGGTGCTGATCGGCAACCGCGGCTCGGCCAAGACCTCGACCGGCCACGGCTCGCCGCTGGCGGGGCTGGTCCATGGCGGCCCCGGCCGCGCGGGCGGCGGCGAGGAAATGGGGGGCATCCGCGGCGTCAAGCATTACATGCAGCGCACCGCCGTCCAGGGCACGCCGCGGCTTCTGTCGGCGGTCACGGGGCGCTGGATCGAGGGGGCCGAGGCGCGCCATGACGTGCATCCCTTCCGCAAGTCGCTGGCCGAACTGCGGATCGGCGACCAGCTGATCACCGAAAAGCGCACCGTCACGCTGGAGGATGTGGAACATTTCGCCCATTTCACCGGCGACACCTTCTACGCCCATATGGATGCGGCGGCGGCCAGGGCGAACCCGTTCTTCGACGACCGCGTGGCGCATGGCTATCTGATCGCGTCCTTCGCGGCGGGCCTGTTCGTGGAACCGAACCCCGGCCCGGTGCTGGCCAACTATGGCGTCGACTCCTTGCGCTTCCTCACGCCGGTCTATTTCGGCGACACGCTCCAGGTGCGGCTGACCTGCAAGGAGATCAACCCGCGCGCCAATGCCGACCATGGCGAGGTGCGGTGGGATTGCCAGGTGACGAACCAGAACGGCGCGGTGGTGGCGCAATACGACGTGCTGACCATGGTGGCCAAGGTCTGGCCGCCCGCGCAGGCGGCGGGCTGATGGCGCGGGTCTATGCGTGGGACGGCATCGTCCCGGTGATCGACCCGGCCGCCTTCGTCCACCCCGAGGCGGTGGTGATCGGCGACGTGATCGTGGGGGCGGGGGTCTATGTCGGCCCCTGCGCCGTGCTGCGCGGCGATTTCGGGCGGATCGTGCTGGAGCCGGGCTGCAACGTGCAGGAAACCTGCGTGGTGCATTCCTTCCCCGGCAAGGATGTGGTGGTGGAAACCGGGGGCCATATCGGCCATGGCGCGGTGCTGCACGGCTGCCACATCGGGCGCAACGCCATGGTCGGCATGAACGCCGTGGTGATGGACGAGGCGGTGGTGGGCGAGAACACCATCGTCGCCGCCATGGCCTTCGTGAAGGCCGGGATGCAGGTGCCGCCGAATTCGCTGGCGGTCGGGTCGCCCGCCCGGGTGGTGCGGGAACTCACGCCCGGGGAAATCGCCTGGAAACGGCAGGGAACGGGTGTCTACCAGCGGCTGGCGATCGAGGCCGCCCGGAAGATCACCCCCGCCGAACCCCTGACCGAAGCAGAACCCGACCGCCGCCGCGCCACGGCGCCGGACTACGACCCGCTGGTGCTGGCGCGGGCGGGGTTCGGGGTGGAAGGGTAGGGGGAGCCGGTTGGGGTCGGCTATGCGGACAAAGCTGCCGTTCGATGCTCTGCTCAGGTGCGCCCCACCTATTGACATACGAAGGCGTTAGACCCCATATGGTCAGTGGAGGCTTTGTGATGGCAACGTTGCATTGCCTTTTTTATTTTGGATCAGTGACTTGTGGACGCAGATCTCTGATCTCCTTGATTCCCCACACCGCATGCCCACCTTCGGTCAGGTATTGGTAACGCATCCGCCTGACGATATCCACGAGCGGATTGAGTTCCGGGCGCGTGGTCGCGGGCATGCGTGCCAAGCGCAGGCCCCAGCTGATGACGTAGGCGACCAGGTCTGCGAGCTGAACAAGTGGCGTCAGATCTGAGTGAACGAAGAATGGTTCAGGAATGATGAGCCGAGAACGCGTTCGGCCATTCGATGTTCGCTGGAAGTAACGCGATATCTGGCCAAGCAGGACATGGCTGGCGGTCTTGTCAAGCTCATCGAACACGAGAAAGCCCATGGGGTCACCAGGTGACTGGTTGAGAAAATGGTAATAGCGTTCAAGGAAGAAGGCATAGTCCTTTCGCATATCTTCGCCATTTGGGGGTCTCGGCGCGTCCTGCGGAACCATCGTAGCGAAAACGCGGCCACCATGTCGGCGCGTTAAGTTCAATATAAACTCGCAGTAAGCGATTTTCGCTTGGGCAAGAGCGGTCAGGCGAGCGCGCGTCGGGTTTTCGCCGTCTTCGAGCATTTCTTTCGCGAGACGCCTGCGATCTTCGTTCCCGAAGGGCTCCATCTGATCGGCGTGCCTATATGATTTCTTCTTGAGAAGCTCTTTGGCCTTGGCTTCAGCGCCATACGCATCAAATAGGCGCATTCCAAAGAAATGCTTTTGGGCATCGGATATTTGACAAATGAGAGACCAGATCTGTCGATCCTCGATGGCAACACCGGCGAGGACCTCGAACGGAGAGTTCCTCTGATCCTGCCCGGATTCGTCGACGAACAGTGCCCAGCTCAAATCCGATCTCCTCCTTGAAGTGGCAACATCTATGGGACGCTTGAGGATAACAATCCACCCGTAAACTGTCCGCTCTTGTCATACTTTCCCCGCGACGGGAGGGTCAGCTTTGATGCTGCACCGCGCCCAGAAGGCCGCTCTGGGCTCCGATCCACCCCCCTCACCGCACCGCCTTGATCCCCTCCAGGATCAGGGTCGTCGCCACGTCGGCGTAGTCCTCGCGGCTGATGCGGCCGCCGTCCTTGAACCACATGTACATCCAGTTCATCATCCCGAAGAGCGACATGGTGACCGGCGTCAGCAGGGGGCGTTCCTTGGTGTTCAGGCCGGGGTTGATCTGGTCCAGCACGACCGAGAAGCGGCGGACGATGCGGCGTTCCAGGGACAGGATTTCGGCCCGCAGTTCCTCTGACAGGGCGGGGGTGGCGTTCAGCTGGACCTTGTGCTGGTTGTCGGCGCCCCGGTAGGTTTCCAGCACCGCGCCGACCAGTTGCCGCAGCCGCTGGTGCGGGGGCAGGGCGGGGTCGTCGGCCTCTTCCACGGCGGTGTCCAGTTCCTCCAGATGGGTGAGGATGATGGCCGAGATCAGCGCGTCCTTGCTGGGATAATAGTGATAGAGCAGCGCCTTGGACACCTGCGCATGGGCGGCGATCTGCGCCATCGACGCCTTGTCCATGCCCTGTTCGGCAAAGACCTGCGCGGCATTGTCCAGAATGCCGCGTTGCTTTTCCTCGAAATCCTGTGCCCGTGTCCGAGCCATTGCCGTCACTTTCCTCAGGGCGGGGCCACCGTCCAGCCGCCGGATGGCCTGGCCCCGCTTTAACGCCTGCGCGCGCGGCTGTCACGCCCGCGCAGGCCGCATTTCTTCATTCCTTCGGGCGGTTGTCCACCACGCGGCGGGCCTTGCCTTCGGACCGGGCGACGGCGTGGGGATCGCAGACCTCGACCCGGGTCGAGACGCCGACGATCGACTTGATGTGATGCGCCAGTTCCTTCGCCGATTTCGCCCGCGCGTCCCCGGCGGCGTGGTCGGGGGTGCATTCGACATGGACGGTCATGTTGTCCATCCGCCCGGTGCGGGTCAGTTCGATCTGGAAATGGGGGGCGAGGCCCCTGCATTTCAGGATCTGTTCCTCGATCTGGGTCGGAAAGACGTTCACCCCGCGCAGGATGATCATGTCGTCGGACCGGCCGGTGATCTTTTCGATCCGGCGCATGGACCGCGCGGTGCCCGGCAGCAGGCGGGTCAGGTCGCGGGTGCGGTAGCGCACCATCGGCAGGCCCTCTTTCGTCAGCGTGGTGAAGACCAGTTCGCCCATCTGGCCGTCGGGCAGCACCTCGCCCGTCACCGGGTCGATGATCTCGGGGTAGAAGTGATCCTCCCAGATGTGCAGGCCGTCCTTGGTTTCCACGCATTCCTGCGCCACGCCCGGGCCCATGACCTCGGAAAGGCCGTAGATGTCGACCGCGTGCATGTCGAAGGCGTCCTCGATCTCTGCCCGCATGGCGTTGGTCCAGGGCTCGGCCCCGAAGATGCCGACCTGAAGCGACGACTGGCGCGGGTCCAGCCCCTGACGGCGGAATTCGTCGAGGATCGACAGCATGTAGCTGGGCGTGACCATGATGACGCGCGGGCGGAAGTCGTTGATCAGCGTGACCTGCCGTTCCGTCATGCCGCCGGAAATCGGCACCACGGTGCAGCCGAGCCGTTCGGCGCCGTAATGCGCGCCGATGCCGCCGGTGAACAGGCCGTAGCCATAGGCGTTGTGCAGGATGTCGCCCGGCCGCCCGCCCGCCGCGCGGATCGAGCGCGCGATCAGGTTGGCCCAATGGTCGATATCGGCGGCGGTATAGCCGACCACCGTGGGCTTGCCGGTGGTGCCGGACGAGCCGTGGATGCGCACCAGTTTCGTCTGCGGCACGGCGAACATGCCGAACGGATAGGTGTCGCGCAGGTCCTGCTTCACGGTGAAGGGGAACTTGGCGATGTCCTTGAGGGTTTTCAGTTCCTCGGGGTGGACATCGTGTTCGATGAACCGCTTGCGGTAGAAGGGGGAATTTTCGAAGGCATGTTTCAGCGACCGCTTCATGCGGTGGAATTGCAGCGCCTCGATTTCATCGCGCGAGGCGATCTCGATCGGGTCGAGATCCTGCCGGCGCGGGGTCAGGTCTTCCATGGTGTCCTCCCTCGGATGGCGGTGCCGGCGTCTCAGGCGCCGAGCAGGGTTCCCTTGACGGTGCGCGAATGGCCGCGGAATTCGGCGATGACCTCGCCCTTCTGGTTGGTGACGGTCACGTCATACACCCCGCTGCGCCCCTTGCGCGATACCTCGCGCCCGGCGGCGGTCAGCCGGTCGCCCTTGAAGGCGGGCGCAATATAGGTGATCGCCGCCTGCTGGCCCACCGACCGCTGGTCGACGGTGTTGCAGGCGAAGGCGAAGGCGCTGTCGGCCAGCGTGAAGATATAGCCGCCATGCGCGGTGCCGTGGCCGTTGGTCATCTGGTCGGTCACGGTCATGGTCAGCACCGCCGTCCCCGGCGCGATGCGGTCGAGCACCATGCCGAGGCGCTGCGAGGCGCTGTCGTCGTTCCACAGCGCGGCGGCGCAGGCTTCGGCGAGTTCCTGGGGGCTCATCTCACTTCCCCTGGAAGGTCGCGGGCCGTTTTTCCAGAAAGGCGGCGACGCCTTCGGCATAATCGGCGCTGCGCCCGGCGGCCTGCTGGCAGTCGCGTTCCATGTCCAGCTGTTCGTCGAGGCTGTTGGTCGCGGCGGCCTGGATCAGCCGCTTGGTCAGCCCAAGGCCGAGCGTCGGCCCGGCGGCAAGGCTGCGGGCGAGCGCGGTCGCCTGATCCATCAGGTCGGCATCCTCGACCGCCTTCCAGATCAGGCCCCAGTCGGCGGCCTTTTCGGCGGGCAGGGGTTCGGCGGTCAGGGTCAGCGCCTTGGCGCGCGCCTCGCCCACGAGGCGCGGCAGGCTCCAGCTGCCGCCGGCGTCGGGGATCAGGCCGATTTTGGCGAAAGCCTGGATGAACTTTGCCGATTTCGCCGCCAGAACGATGTCGCAGGCCAGCGCGATATTGGCGCCCGCCCCGGCGGCGACGCCGTTCACCGCGCAGACCACCGGCTTTTCCAGGCTGCGGATCAGCCGCAGGTTGGGGTTGTAGAAGGTTTCCAGCGTCCGGCCCAGATCGGGGGGCGGGGCGCCCTTGGCCGGGTCGCGGTCGCCCAGATCCTGCCCGGCGCAAAAGCCGCGCCCGGTGCCGGTC
This sequence comes from Ruixingdingia sedimenti, assembly GCF_031432425.1. NCBI lineage: Bacteria > Pseudomonadati > Pseudomonadota > Alphaproteobacteria > Rhodobacterales > Paracoccaceae > Ruixingdingia > Ruixingdingia sedimenti. The sequence goes on from NZ_JAVKPH010000022.1 coordinate 33,844, forward strand.
AGCAGCACCGCCCGCACCCCGGCGTCGTCATGCGCGCGTTCCAGGCCCGCCCGCAGCGCGCGGTGCATGTCGTCGTTGAACGAGTTCAGCTTGTCGGGGCGGTTCAGCGTCAGCGTCAGGACGCCATCGGCGAGGGCCGAAAGGACGGTTTCGTGCATGGATCTTCTCCCTGTCCCCCGAATTCGCGGGGGCCTCGCAGATTCTTGTTGCATAAACCGACCGGCCGGTCAATGATAAAGCCGAGCCGGACGAGAACCGGCCGGGAGGATACTCATGACCGAATTCTTCGACCGTCATCGGCCGATGCTGGAGGCTGCGGTAGAGGCCCTGCGCGCCCGCGGATTCTGGACGCCTTTCCCTGAGGTTCCTAGCGGAAAATTCTATGGCGAATCCGCGAGGGAAGAGGGCGAGGCCGCCTTCGCCGCGATGCAGGGCCGGCCTTTCGACCTGCCCGGCCATCCCGAATCGCGCCGTCTGGGGGCCGAGGCGTCGCCCTTCGGGCCGGTGCCGGGAATCACCTATCCCGCCGCCGATGTCCCCGCGCTGATCGCCGCCGCGCAGGCCGCCGCGCCCGCGCTGGCCGCCGCCACGCCCGAGGCCCGGGTGGGGGTGTGCATGGAGATCCTGACCCGGCTGAACCGGATCAGCTTTCTTCTGGGCCACGCCACGATGCACACCACCGGCCAGGCCTTCGCCATGGCGTTTCAGGCCGGGGGCCCGCATGCGCAGGACCGCGGGCTGGAGGCTGTGGCGATGGCCTGGGACGAGATGACCCGCTTTGCGCGGCAAGCCGTCTGGGAAAAGCCGCAGGGCAAGGCCGCGCCCATCGTGATGGAAAAGCACTGGACGCTGGTCCCGGCGGGGGTGGCGCTGACCATCGGTTGCAATACCTTCCCGACGTGGAATTCCTATCCCGGCATCTTCGCCAGCCTCGCCACCGGCAATCCGGTGATCGTCAAGCCGCATCCCGCCGCCATCCTGCCGCTGGCGCTGACCGTGCGGATCGCGCGCGAAGTGCTGGCCGAGGCGGGGCTGCCCGCCGATGCGGTGCTGCTGGCGGTGGATGCGCCCGGGGCCGAGATCACCAAGGATCTGGCGACCGATCCGGCGGTGCGGCTGATCGACTATACCGGATCCACCGCCTTCGGCGGCTGGCTGCGTGCGAACGCCCGCCAGGCGCAGGTCTTTACCGAAGAGGCCGGGGTGAACACCGTCACCATCGCCGCGACCGATGATTTCGCCGGCATGTGCGCGAACCTCGCCTTTTCGCTGTCGCTCTATTCCGGGCAGATGTGCACCGCGCCGCAGAACCTCTACATCCCCGAAGGCGGGATCGAGACCGATCAGGGCCACAAGAGCTTTGACGATGTGGCGCAGGGCATCGCCGGGGCGATCGACGCGCTTCTGGCCGATCCGGCGCGCGCGGCGGGCATCTGCGGTGCCATCGCCAATCCGGCCACGCAGGCGCGGGTCGCGGCGGCGCGCGCCATGGGCCGGGTGATCCGCGACAGCGCGCCGGTGGGCGAGGGGCGCACGGCCTCGCCGCTGCTGCTGGCGGTCGATGCGGGCGATCCGGCGGCCGAGGCGGAATGTTTCGGCCCGGTGGCCTTCCTTGTCGCCACCAAGGACGCCGACGCGGGCATCGCGCTCGCCGCCGGTCTTGCCGCGCGCAAGGGGGCGATCACCGCGGCACTTCACGACACCGACGAGGCGCGCATTGCCCGTGCCGTGGCGGCCTTTGCCCGGGCGGGGGTGAACCTGTCGATCAACCTGACCGGCAACATCTTCGTCAACCAGTCGGCCGCCTTCAGCGATTTCCACGTCACCGGCGCCAATCCGGCCGGCAACGCCAGCCTGACCGATACCGCCTTTGTCGCCACCCGTTTCCGCCGCGCGATGTGGCGGCGGCCGGCGGCGGCCTGATACTGCAACCGTTCTCTGGGAGGAGACCACATGAAAAAGACCCTGACCACGACCGCCCTCGGCCTGCTGGCCGCCTTCGGGCTGACGCAGGCCGCGCTGGCCGATATCAAGCTGGGCGCCAGCATCTCTGCCACCGGCCCGGCCGCCTTTCTGGGCGACCCCGAGGCGAAGACGCTGGAAATGCTGGTGGCGGACCTGAACGCCGCGGGCGGCATCAACGGCGAGAAGATCGCGCTGGTGCTCTATGACGACAACGGCGATCCCAACAAGGCCCGCACCTTCGCCACCCGTCTGGTCGAGGATGACGAAGTGGTGGCGATCATCGGCGGCACCACCACCGGCACGTCGATGTCGATCCTGGCGGTGGCAGAGGATGCGGGGGTTCCCTTCATCTCGCTGGCAGGCGCCATCGACATCATCAGCCCGGTCAAGCCCCATACGTTCAAGACCCCGCACACCGACCGCATGGCCTGCCAGAAGATCTTCGAGGACATGCAGAAACAGGGCTACACCAAGATCGGCATGATTTCCGGCACCGACGGTTTCGGCGCGTCGATGCAGGCGCAGTGCAAGGACGTGGTGGGCGATTACGGCATCGAGATCGTGGCGGATGAAACCTACGATCCCAAGGACGCCGACATGACGGCGCAGCTGACCAAGATCAAGAACGCGGGCGGCGTGCAGGCGGTGCTGAACCCCGGCTTCGGTCAGGGCCCGTCGATCGTGACGCGCAACTACAAGCAACTCGACATCGGCCTGCCGCTTTACCAGTCGCATGGCGTGGCCTCCGACGGGTTCATCGAACTGGCCGGCGCCGATGCGGCAGAGGGCGTGCGCCTGCCGGGCACCGCGCTGCTGGTGGCCGACCTTCTGGCCGAGGACGACGCGCAACGGCCGGTCGTCACCGCCTACAAGGCGGCGTTCGAGGCCAAGACCGGCACGCCGGTCGGCACCTTCGGCGGCTATGCGCATGACGCCTTCCTGATCATGACCGACGCGATCGCGCGCGCGGGGTCGGCCGAACCGGCCGCGATCCGCGATGCGATCGAGGCGACGGCGGGCCTTGCCGGCACCACCGGGATCTACACCTTCAGCCCCGAGGACCATCTGGGCCTCGACCTGTCGGCCTTCCGCATGCTGGAAATCAAGGGCGGCAAGTGGACGCTGGTCGACTGACCGGACGGCCTTCGGCCCCTGCCCGGAACGGGCGGGGGCCTTTTTGCGGCCCCGCCGCCTTTCACGCCTGATAAAGTCCCGCATCCCGAGCCCGGAGGCCCCATGTCGGAACTTCTGCAATTCCTCTTTTCGGGGGTGACGGTCGGCGCGGTCTATGCGCTGGTCGCCCTTGGCTTCACCATCATCTACAACGCCTCCGACGTGGTGAACTTCGCGCAGGGCGAATTCGTCATGCTGGGCGGCATGATCACCTGGTTCGCCCATGCGGCGGGCCTGCCGCTGCCGCTGGCCGCGGTGATCGCCATCGTGGCGACGGCGGCGCTCGGCGTGGCGATGAACAAGCTGGCGATCGAGCCCGCGCGCGGCGCGCCGGTGGTGTCGCTGATCATCATCACCATCGGCGCCTCGATCTTCATCCAGGGCGCGGCGCAGCTGGTGTTCGACAAGCAGATCCACAGCTTTCCGGCCTTTTCCGGCGATGCGCCGCTGCGCATCGGGGGTGCCACGATCCTGCCGCAGAGCCTGTGGGTGATCGGCGGCGCGCTGGCGGTGTTCGTCGGGTTGTGGGTGTTCTTCACGAAAACGCTGCTGGGCCGGGCGGTGCTGGCGACATCCAACAACCGGCTGGCGGCGCAGCTGGTGGGGATCAACACCAATTTCGTGATGACGCTGTCCTTTGCGCTTTCCGCCGGGATCGGCGCGCTGGCGGGGGTGCTGGCCACGCCGATCACGCTGACGGCCTACAGCGTCGGCATCGGTTTCGCGCTCAAGGGCTTTGCGGGGGCGATGCTGGGCGGCATGGGCAACCCCAAGGGTGCGCTGGCGGGCGGTTTCCTGATCGGGCTGATCGAGGCGCTGACGGCGGGCTACCTGTCCTCGCAGTACAAGGATGCGGTGGCCTTCATCGTGATCCTGCTGGTCCTGTTCTTCATGCCGCAGGGGCTTTTCGGCCGCAAGTCGACGGATCGGGTGTGACGCCATGAAACTTTCCGCGAAAACCGCGACGCTTCTGGTGCTGGCCCTGCTGGTGGCCGTTTCGCCGTTCTTCTTTCCCTCGGGCTATTACTACCGCGTGGGCGCGCTGATCTTCGTCAACGGCATCGCCGTGACCGGGATCGTGATCCTGACCGGCTATGCCGGGCAGATCAGCCTCGGCCATGCCGGTTTCGCCGGGATCGGCGCCTATGCCTGCGCGCTGGCCCCGGTGCATCTGGGCCTGCATCCGGCGCTGGCGGTGGTGCTGGGCGGGGCGATTTCCGCCGTGCTGGCCTTTCTGGTGGGCCGGCCGATCCTGCGGCTGAAGGGCTATTACCTCGGCGTCGCCACGCTCGGCTTCGGCATCCTTGTGTCGATGGTGCTGAACAACGAACGGGAACTGACGCGCGGCCCCGACGGTATCGAGGTGCCCGAACTGGGCCTGCGCGGGGTGCTCAAGGACTGGGGGCTCGACCTGACGAATGGCGAGTTCTGGTATTTCTTCTGCGGCCTCGCCCTGATCCTCGGCGCCTGGCTGGCGCTGAACCTTTACGGCAGCCCCACCGGGCGGGCGCTGCGGGCGTTGCACGGGTCCGAGGTCGCGGCGCGCACCGTGGGCGTCGATGTGGCGCGGATGAAGCTGCAGGCCTTCGTGATCTCTGCCGTCTATGCCTCGGTTTCGGGTTCGCTGCTGGCGTTGCAGAACAAGTTCATCACGCCGGATGTCGCGGGCTTCATGCATTCGATCGAGATGGTGACGATGGCCGTCCTCGGGGGTGTCGGTTCCGTGCTGGGCGCGATCTTCGGGGCGGGCATCCTGACGCTCTTGCCGCAGGTGCTGACGGTCTTTGCCGAATACGAACAGCTGGTTCTGGGTCTGGTGATGATGGTGGTGATGATCTTCCTGCGCGAGGGGCTTCTGCCCTCGATCCTGCGCAGGCTGCGGGGGACGGGCGAATGACGCGCGAAGCCAGGGAAGCATTGCTGTCGGTCGAGGGGCTGGGCATCGCCTTCGGCGGGTTGAAGGCGGTCAACGATGTCAGTTTCACCGTGAGGCCGGGCGAGATCGTGTCGGTCATCGGGCCGAACGGCGCGGGCAAGACGACGCTGTTCAACATGATCTCGGGCGTCTACCTGCCCGGCATGGGCAAGGTGAAGCTGATGGGCGAGGAGGTGACGGCCATGGCCCCGCATCTGCTGGCCCGCCGGGGGATGAGCCGGACGTTCCAGAACCTCCAGATCTTCCAGTCGATGACGGTGCTGGAAAATGCCGTCACCGGCTATCACCTGACCGAACGCGGCCCGGTGCTGGCCGATCTTCTGGGCCTGCCGTCGTCGCGCCGCCGGGCGCGCGCGTCCGAGGAAGGGGCGCGCAGGCTGCTGGCCCGGGTCGGCCTTGAACGCGCGGCGGAACGCGAGGCGGGGAACCTGTCCTACGGGTCGCTCAAGCGGCTGGAAATCGCCCGCGCGCTGGCGCTGAACCCCAAGATCCTGCTGCTGGACGAACCCGCCGCCGGCTGCAACGCGGTGGAAACGGAGGAAATCGACCACCTGATCGCCGAGGTCGCGGCCTCCGGCGTCGCCATCCTTCTGGTCGAGCATGACATGAAGATGGTGATGCGGGTGTCCAACCATATCGTGGTGCTGGACCATGGCGAGAAGATCGCCGAGGGCGATCCGGCCACGGTCAGCCGCAACCCGGCGGTGATCGCCGCCTATCTGGGGGCCGAAAATGCTGACGGTTGAGGGGCTGCGTTCGCGCTACGGGCGTATCGAGGTGCTGCACGGGATCGACCTGCGGGTGGATTCCGGCGAGATCGTCACCGTGGTGGGCGCCAATGGCGCGGGCAAGACCACGCTTCTGCGCTGTCTGTCGGGGGTGCAGCCCGTGACCGGCGGCACCATCACCTTCCGGGGCGAGGCGCTGACCCCCGTTCCCGCCTACAAGCGGCTGCGCCGGGGGCTGGCGCAATCGCCCGAGGGGCGGCAGATCTTCACCAACCTGACGGTGGAGGAAAACCTGCGCCTCGGCGCGTTCCTGTTTTCCGACGACCGGGTGGAAAAGGACATGGAAGACGCCTTCCAGATGTTCCCGATCCTCAGGCAAAAGCGCAACCTGCCCGCCGGGGGCCTGTCGGGCGGGCAGCAACAGATGCTGGCCATGGCGCGGGCGCTGATGGGGCGGCCGTCCTGCCTGCTGCTGGACGAGCCCTCGATGGGGCTGGCGCCGATCATCGTGTCCCAGATCTTCGACGTGGTGAAGGGGCTGAAGGCGCTGGATGTCACCGTGCTGCTGGTGGAACAGAACGCCTTCGGCGCGCTGAAGATCGCCGACCGCGGCTATGTGATGGAAACCGGCCGCATCATCATGCAGGGCGCGGCAGAGGATCTGATCGCCGACCCGCGCATCCGCGAAGCCTATCTGGGGATCTGACATGTCCGCCGCAACCGCCGTCGTCACCATCGCCCGCGAGGGCGATATCGCCGTCGTCACCGTGGACAACCCGCCGGTGAACGCCCTGGGGCAGGCGCTGCGTCAGGGGCTGTGGGATGCGGTGGCCGCGCTCGACGCCGATCCGGCGGTGCGGGCGGTGGTGCTGGTCTGCGCCGGGCGCACCTTCATCGCCGGGGCCGATGTGACCGAATTCGGCACGCCGCCGCAGCGGCCCTACCTGCCCGATCTGGTGGACCGGATCGAGGGCGCGGCGAAGCCATGGGTCGCGGCCATCCACGGATCGGCCCTCGGCGGCGGGTTCGAGGTGGCGATGGGCTGCCGTTTCCGCGTGGCGCTGGATACGGCCGCGATCGGCCTGCCCGAGGTGACATTGGGCGTCGTGCCGGGCGCATCCGGCACCGTGCGCACGCCCCGCCTTGCCGGGGTTGCGGCGGCGGTGGATCTTGTGACCACGGGCCGCCCGGTGAAGGCCGGCAAGGCGCAGGCCATGGGGCTTGTCGATGCCGTGGTGACGGGCGACCTGCGGGCGGGGGCCGCGGATTTCGCCCGCGCGGCGCTGGCGAAACCGCTGCCCCCGCCGGTATCGCAGCGCGCCGTCACGCCGGTGGCGCCCGCCTTCTGGGCCGAACAGGAAGCCGCCATCGCGAAACGCGCGCGTGGCGAGGCCGCGCCCCTGCGCGCGCTGGCCTGCCTGCGCAAGGCCGCCGAGGCGCCCTTTGCCGAGGCCATGGCCTTCGAACGCGAGACTTTCCTTGACCTGCGCGCCTCGGAACAGGCGGCGGCGCTGCGGCATGTGTTCTTTGCCGAACGCGCCGCGCCCCGGCCCGCGCATCTGAAGGATGTGGCCCCCCTGCCGCTGCGCCGCGCCGGGGTGGTCGGCGGCGGCACCATGGGCGCGGGGATTGCGGCGGCGCTGCGCGACGCGGGTCTGCCGGTGGTGCTGATCGAACGCGATGCGGCGGCGGTGGATCGCGGCCTTGCCAACCTGCGCGCGATCTTCGACGGCGGGGTAAAACGCGGCCGGTTGACCGAGGCGCAGGCCGCGGCGCGGATGGCGGGCGTCACCGCCAGCACCGACTACGCCGCGTTGGCCGATGCCGATCTGGTGATCGAGGCGGTGTTCGAGGAGATCGGCGTGAAACGCGCCGTCTTTGCCGAACTGGGCCGGGTCTGCCGCCCCGACGCGGTGCTGGCCACCAACACCTCTTATCTGGACCCGCAGGCGATCGCCGGGGGGCTGACGAACCCCGGCCGCTTCATCGGGCTGCATTTCTTCAGCCCCGCCAATGTGATGAAACTGCTGGAAATCGTGCCGACTCCCGGCACCGCGCCCGAAACGCTCGCCACCGGCTTTGCCCTTGCCCGCGCCCTGGGCAAGATCCCGGTGCAGGCGGGCATCTGCGAGGGGTTCATCGGCAACCGCATCCTGAAACGCTATCGCGCGGCGGCCGAGGCGCTGGTCCGCCAAGGTGTCGCGATTGCCGAGATCGACGCCGCCATGCGCGGCTACGGCTTCGCCATGGGGCCGTTCGAGGCGCAGGATCTGGGCGGGCTCGACATCGCCTTCCTGCAACGCGAGGGCGCGCGGGCGGCGGGGCAGGGCGTGCCCGAAACGCTTGGCGACATCCTCGTGCGCGCGGGCCGCAAGGGGCAGAAGACCGGCGGCGGCTGGTACGACTATGCCCCGGGCGACCGCAGGCCGCAGCCCTCGGCCACGGTGGCCGGGTTGCTGGCCGGGCAGATCGCGCCGGGCGCACCGATGGACCGCGCCGCCATCGCCGGCCGCCTCGTGGCCGAAATGGCGGCAGAGGGGGAGGCGATCCTTGCCGAGGGCATCGCCCGGCAGCCCGCCGACATCGATCTGGTGAAGATCCACGGCTATGGCTTTCCGCGCTGGCGCGGCGGGCCGATGTTCGCGGCCCGCCGCGCGGCCTGAACGGGGCAGGGCGGGCCGGTAGCGGCCGCCCGGCTACCGCCGCGGCAGGTCCAGCGTCGCGCAGAAGCCGGGGTTCAGGTTGGCCAGCCGCAGATCCCCGCCGGCGGCATCCATGATGTCCTGCGCCAGCGCAAGGCCAAGCCCCGTCCCGCCCGCATCCAGCCGCACCCCGCGCCGCGCCACCGCGTCGATCAGATCCTCGGGCACGCCGGGGCCGTCGTCCTCTATCGCCAGCCGGACCCGCGCGCCCTCTGCCCCGGCGCGGAAACGGACCCGCGTCCGCGCATGGCGCATGGCGTTTTCGGCCAGGCTGCCCACGGCCTCTGTCAGGTCGTGGGGGTCGATGGCCGCCATCAGGTCGCCGGGCACCTCGATCTCTATCGCGATTGCGTCGCCCCGGGCGGTGCGGCGCAGGACGGCGGCGATCTTGCCGACCACCGCGGCGATCCCCGCCGTGCCCTCGGCGCCGATCCGGGCGCGGCCCAGTTCGCGGTCGAGCTGGCCGCCGATCGCGCCCACGATGTCCTCGATTGCGCCCGCGGCCTCTGCCTCGCCCCGCGCACGCAGGCCCGCCGTCACCCCCAGCAGGGCCTGCATCGGGGTTTTCAGCGTATGGGCCAGATCGGCGGCGCGGTTGCGGGCGCGGGCGACGCGGCGGTCGCGGTCGTCCAGCAGGCGGTCGATGGCGACGGCCAGCGCGCGCACCTCGCGCGGCATGTCGCGGCCCAGCCGGTCGCGCCGCCCGCTTTCCAGCGCCTCGATGTCGCGGCCGATGCGGGCGAAGGTCCGCAGCCCGATGGCCACCTGCGCGATGGAGGCGAGGATCAGGAACAGGCCGAGCGCCACCAGAAACGGCAGCACGTCGCGCACGAAAAGCCCGCGCGCCTCGTCGAACCGCGCGAGGCTGGTGGCGACGGTGATCCTGACCGGCGCATCCCCCGGGCCGACCAGAACCACGCGGTCGAGGATGAGCAGCTGTTGCCCGTCCGGGCCGGGGGCCGGCACGATCCTGACCGCCGCGCCCTGCGGCGGGGTTTCGGGAATGTCGAGGATCTGGTCCCAGAGCGAGCGCGACCGCCATGTCCGCCCGCCCATCCCGATCTGCCAGTACTGGCCCGAATAGGGCTGCCGATAGCTGGGATCGCCGCCCGCGGTTTCCGGCGGGGCGGCGGGGGGCGCGCCGCTGGTGAAGCCCGCGATCAGCACATTGGCGCGCGTTTCCAGTTCCTGCGTGGCCAGCCGGATCGCCTGGCGTTCGAACAGAAGCGTCAGCCCGAGCGCCGCCAGCGCCAGCACCGGCACGATGGCCGCCAGCGCCGCCAGCATCAGCCGCAGGCGGATCGAACTGCCGCCCTCCCTCACCGCGCGCAGTCCAGATAATAGCCGAAGCCGCGCCGCGTGCCGATGATGCCGGGGCCGGTCTTGCGCCGCAGCCGGGCGATCACCGCCTCCAGCGCGTTGGCCTCGCGCGCGTCCTCGTCGCCGTAGAGATGTTCCAGCAGTTCGGTGGGCGTCACCACCCGGTCGCCCGCATGGGCCAGATAGACCAGCACCCGCAGTTCCAGCGGCGTCAGGTTCAGCATCCGCCCGTCCACCGAGGCGACCTGCCGGTTGAGGTCGAGCACCAGCCGGTCCAGCGTCTGCACCGGGTTGATCCGGCCCGAGGCGCGCCGGATCAGCGCCCGGGCGCGGGCGACCAGTTCCTCCATGCGGAAGGGCTTGGGCAGGTAGTCGTCGGCGCCGGCGTCGATGCCCTCGACCCGCTCGTTCCAGCTGCCCCGCGCGGTCAGGATCAGAACCGGCATGGCCCGCCCCTCGGCGCGCCAGCGTTTCAGCACGCTCAGCCCGTCCAGCCGCGGCAGGCCGAGGTCGAGGATCACGAGGTCGTAATCCTCGGTGCCGCCGCGGAACCACGCGGCCTCGCCGTCCGCCACCTGTTCGGTGCGGAACCCCGCGCGGGTCAGCGCGCCGGCCAGATCGGCGGCGATGCGGGGGTCGTCCTCGACGATCAGGCAGCGCATCGCGCCCCCGCCCTGCGGCGATCAGTCATCCTCGTCTTCCTCGATCTGCAACAGCCGCCCGGTGGCGGCGTCGATCTCGACCTCGAACAGGCGGCCCTCGGGCGAGACGAGATCGAACTCATAGATCAGAACGCCGTCCTCCATCTCAAGCTGCATCTCGATCAATTCGCCCGCGACATGCTCGCGCAGCACCTTCAGCACCTGGTCCAGCGGCAGGATCTCGCCCCGCAGGACGGCGGCGCGGGCGAAACCGGCGTCGAGCCCGTCCTCGAATTCCACCGGCGGCATCGGCGGGGGCGCGTCCTGCGCGGGTGCGGGGCCCGGCAGCGCCGCCGCCGCGCAGGCCAGACAGAAAAGAAGGCGGGCCGGTCGGATCATGGGCGAGCGGTATCACGGCGGCGCTGACATTTCGCTGACAAATGCCGTCAGGCCGCTGTCAGGGCCGGGATGCGACAAGGGCGCACCGCATTTGGAAGGAGTATCGACCATGATCCGTATCCTGCCCGTCAGCCTGACGCTGATCTGCCTCGCCTCGCCGCTGCTGGCCCAGCAAAAGCCGGTCCGCCCCCTGTCGGCCACGGTGCTCGATTTCGAAAGCCGCGGCTATGTCGTGCGCAGCGCCGAGGACGACGGGCGCACCCATGACATCGAGGCGATCACGCCCCAGGGCGCCCGGATCGAGGCCATCGTCGAGGCCGCCACCGGCGAGGTGCTCAGCGAACGCGCGGACGACTGAACCCCCGATGCCCTGCAAGGAAAGACCCCAGATGACCGTTTTCAAACCCCTCATCGTCCTGGTTTCCGTCACCGCGCTGTCCGCCTGCATGGGCGGCGGTTCCGACAATCCGGCGGCGGAATATGCCGCGGATTCCGCGCGCGGGGCGGGGCTCGTCACCCTCACCGACGGGCTGGACCCGACCCCGGCGGGGGCGATGCCCGCGCAGGGTTGGGCCGAATACGACGGGATCGTCGGCATGGCCTTCGGCGCCGCCCCCGAATCGCTGGCGGCGGCGGACATGATCGGGGAACTGGATCTGCGCGCCGATTTCGCCCGCGGCACGATCAGCGGCGAACTGGACGACTTCAACACCAGCGACGGCCGCGAAGTGTACGGCGCGCTGCGGCTGAGCGGCGGGCAGATCGCCGGATCGGGTTTCAGCGCCAATATCGACGGCCGCCTTACCGGGCCGGCGTCGGCGCCCGGCACGGTCAGCGGCACGATCGGCGGCGATTTCCTCGGCGCCGGGGCCGATGCGCTGGCCGGCACCGGCACGGCGACCAGCACGGCGGGCGGGCTCGGCGTGGTCTTCCGGGGGGTCCGTGACCGGGACTGACCTGCGCCGCCGTCTGGCGGGGCTTGCGCTGGCGCTGTGGCTGCCCTTGGCGGCGCAGGGTCAGGACGCGGGCCTCGCGCTGGACGAGGGGTTGCCCGACCTTGCGCTTTTCACGCTCGGCCAGGCCGGGGGGCAGGTGTCGCCCCTCGGCCATGCGCTGTTGCGCGAACAGGGTTTCCTGCACGACCCGGCCGCCCGCGGCAGGGTGCGGGCGCTGTCGCGGGGCCAGTCGCTGGTGCCGGTGCTGCGCCATGCGGCCAATGTGAACGACGGCATTCCCGCGGACAGTTTCACCATCGGCGGGCTGGAATTCACCGTCAGCGCGGCGGCGCGGGCGAAGGATGCCGTGCTGATGGGGCTGCGCCATACGCGCTGGCGGACCTTCACCTATGCGCCCGGCGCGCGGCTGACGGTGGCGGGCAGCCTGACGGCCGAGGCGGAGCCCGCCCATGGGTTCCACCGGCTGGACCTGTCGTTGCGCGCCTGCGCCGAACAGCCCGCCGCGCGCTGGACCTGGATCGACGCCTGCATCCAGACCCGGTGGGAAAACGACAGCCTCGCCATCAGCCGGGGCGCGACCGCGACGCTCGGCCCCCGCATGGTCTTTGCCAGCCGGTTCGGCCACCATCGGCTGACCCTCTCGCCGGGGCGGGAGGCCATCGACGGCGGCCAGCGAACGGTGATCCAGATCTCGTTGGCCACGCTGACGGCGGGCAAGGGCCTGTGGACCCTGCATGCGATGCGGGGCGGGGCCGTGGCCGGGCGGAACACCGTGCTGCACGCCTTCGGGATCGGCTGGGCCGGGCAGGTCGCGGGGCGGCGCATCGGCCTTTCGGCCAGCCGCGAGGCGACCGGCGGCGGCGCCTTCTTCGGCATCCCGCGCGAGGACCGGGTGACGCGGCTGCGGCTGACCCTGCCCTTGGGCAGGGTGGAAATCGGCGGCTACGCCGAAAGGCGCCGGTCCTCGGTCGCCGCCTACGAGGGCACGGATCTGGGCGTGACCCTCGGCTTTCGCATGGATCTTCTGGCCGGGCGCCGCGCCGCCCGGCGGCCGGCGCTCTGACCCTTTTTTCCGCGCATCCGCCCGGCCCGCCCCGGGCGGGGTCAGATTCCTGTTGACTCATGTCCGATTGGCGGTAGATTAAATATGAACAGAACGTTCAATAAAGAACACACAGGGGGGCGATGGGAATGGATGCTTTCAAGGACAGGCTTTCCGAGCGTGCGCGCGACACCAGCCGCCCGGCGCTTGCCCATCAATGCCGCGGGCGCGCGCTTCATCCCCGCGAATCGGCGCTGGCCGAGGCGCTGATGGAGGTCTACCGCACCGGCACGCACGATCCTGCCGCCGTGGCCGCCGCGCTGGCCGCGCAAGGGATCGTCGCGCCCCTGTCGGGCCGCACCGACTGGACCGGCGCGCTGCTGGCCGAAGAACTGGCCGCGATCAACGCCGATCTCGACGCGGCTTACGCCGAGCACGGCTATGGCGCTTGAGTTCCGCGGCGTCACCAAGCAGTTCGCCACCAATTCCGGGTGGGATCTGACCGCGATCCGCGACGTCACCTTCAAGGTGAACGAGGGGGAATTCGTGTCGGTGGTCGGCCCTTCCGGCTGCGGCAAATCCACGCTCCTGTCGATGACCGCGGGGCTTTACCAGCCGACGGCGGGCGAGGTGCTGGTCAGCGAGGAAAGGGTGACGGGGCCCAACGACCATGTGGGCTTCATGCTGCAGAAGGATCTGCTGCTGCCCTGGCGCAATATCGTGGGCAATGTCGAATTCGGGCTCGAGGCGCGCGGCGTTCCCAAGGGCCCGCGCCGCGAACGGGCGATGAGGGAACTTCAGCGCTGCCATCTGGCGGGGTTCGAGAACCATTATCCCTACCAGCTGTCGGGCGGCATGCGGCAGCGCGCGGCGCTGGCCCGCACCCTCGCCGTCGATCCGGAGATCATCCTGCTGGACGAGCCGTTTTCCGCGCTCGACGCCCAGACCAAGCTGCTGTTGCAGGACAGCTTCGCCACGACCATCGCCGAAAGCGGCAAGACGACGCTTCTGATCACCCACGACCTCGCCGAGGCGGTGCTGATGTCGGACCGCATCCTGGTGCTGTCAGAGCGGCCCGGCTCGATCATCGCGGAGATCAAGGTGGATCTGCCCGACCGCGCCCATCCGCTGCGGCGCCGGGTGATGCCCGAGGTGGGCGAATACGCCGGCCAGATCTTCCGGCACCTGAAACTAGAAGAAAAAGCCATCTGACGACAGCCATCCCAACAGGGGGACCACGACGACATGAAGCGCATGTTCCTGATCACCGCCGCTGCCGCCGCCTTCGCCTTCGGCGCGGTTTCGGCCCGGGCGGCCGAGGAGGTCACCTATCTCTTCCCCGCGCCGGATTTCCTGCCCGCCTTCGCGCCGTTCCAGCTTGCCAAGGCCAAGGGCTATTTCGACGAGGCCGGGCTCGACGTCACCTTCCGCGTCGGCAAGGGCGGGGCGGATGTCGCGACCCAGGTCGCCGCCGGCAACGCCGATCTGGGCGGCGGCATCGGCGACACGTCGATCATCGTGCGGGCCAACGGCCTCGAGGTGCGCGGCGTGGCCCTGCTGGGCGGGCGCGGGCTGACGCAGCTGGCCTGGCGCAAGGACAGCGGCATCACCGGGCCCGAGGGTTTCAAGGGCAAGTCGGTGGGCGTGCTCGCGTTCCAGGATACCACCTATTACAACCTGCTGGGCGTGCTGGCCTCGGTCGGGCTCGGCAAGGACGACGCCAATATCCAGGCGGTCGGGCCGGGCGGCATCATCCAGCTGATGATCGCGGGCCAGCTCGACGCGATGTCGGGCGTGCCGGAATGGATCGCGGCCGTGCAGGGTGCGGGCGTCGAGGTCGAACAGGTTCCGGTCGATACCGTCTTTCCGGCGATGGCGCAGGCGATCATCGCCTCGGACAGGTCCATCGCCGAACGTCCCGAAGTGGTCGGCGGCTTCGTCAAGGCGGTCCTGCGCGGCGTGGCCGACATCCAGGCCGATCCGGCGCAGGCCGCGAAGGATTTCGTCGCCGCCGTGCCGCAGCATGCCGGCAAGGAGGCCGAGGTGGAGGCGATCCTGACCGCCTATGCCGAAAAGGTCTATCCCGCGGCGGAAGGCCAGCCGCTGGGCACCTTCGATCCCGCGCGGATCAAGGCGGTGCAGGATTTCTACATTCAGCAGGGCATCGTCCAGACCGCCGTGCCGGTCGAGGACCTCTATACCAACGAGTTCGCCCGATGAGCAGCGCCACCACCACGGCGCCCGCCGGGGCGCCCGCGAGGGCGAAGGTGCGCGCGCCGCGCACCGCGCTTTATGCGAGCCTCGCGCTGCTTGTCGTGGTGCTGGCCGCCTGGCAGGTGCTGCCCACCTATTTCGGGGTGCCGAAATACATCATCCCGACGCTTTCGGACAGCATCGCCGAATTCGGCCGCATGTGGCGCAGCGAGGGCCTGCTGCGCCATACCGCCTCGACCGCGCTCTATACGGTGCTGGGCTTTGCCATCGGCAGCGCGCTGGGGGCGGTGCTGGGCTATCTTCTGGGCATGTCGAGGTTCTGGGAAGAGGTGCTCTCGCCCTATATCCTCGCGCTCCAGATCGCGCCCAAGGTCGCCTTCGCGCCGCTGTTCATCATGTGGTTCGGCTACAATGCGATGCCCAAGCTGCTGGTCACGGTGCTGATCGTGTTCTTCCCGGTGCTGGTCAACGTGTTGCAGGCCATGCGCACGGTGGACCGCGACCTGGTGAACCTCGCCCGCGCCTACAACCTGTCGCGTTGGGGGATCTTCCGCAAGGTCGAGATGCCCTCGACCCTGCCGAACCTGATGGCGGGGCTGCGCATCGCCTCTACCCTCGCGGTGATCGGCGTCACGGTGGGCGAGCTTGTCGGCGGCAACACCGGCCTCGGCTTCCTGATCTCCTACGGCGGCGGGCAGGCGAATGCGGCGATGGTGTTCAACGCGATCATCCTGCTGACCGTCATCGGCTTCCTGCTCTATTCCGCGCTGGTCCGGGCCGAAACCCGCCTGCTGCATTACCTGCCGAAGGCCCAGTACTGAGCCTTCCTTCCCATCCCAAGCAACTGAGGAGGCATCATGTCTGCCGCACCGATGAAATTCCCCTCGATCGAACCCGATGATGTCGTGATCCCCGAGGGCAAGTCCCTGGGCGACTGGATCGAAAGCCGGACCGCCCGCTATGCCACCCGCACGCTCGACTGGGACGCGCTGAAATTCCAGGCCGACTACGACCCGATCTACCGCCGCGCGCAGATGCGCTACATCGGCACCGGCGCGACCGGCGTGACCGACGACGAGAACGTGATCCCCTCGGAACATTTCACCTTCTCGACGATGGTCCTGCCCGCCGGCTGCGAGGGCCCGCTGCACATCCACCGCGACGCCGAAGAGGTGTTCTTCATCCTCAAGGGCCACAAGGTCCGCTTCTTCATCGAACACAAGGGCCAGGTGGTGGAAACCGTCCTGACCGAACGCGACATGGTATCGGTGCCGCCCGGGGTCTATCGCGGTCTGCGCAACGAGGGCATCGAGGAGGCGCTGATGTGCGTCATCATCGGCAACCCCAAGCCGGTCACGCCGACCTATCCCGAAGACCACCCGGTTTCCAAGCTCAAGCGCGACAAGAAACCGGCCGCCGCCTGACACCGCAGCGGGGCGCCCGTGCGTGCGCGCCCCGCCATTCCAGGACCGACGTGACGCCCGGAGGACAGCCATGACAGCCATCGACAAGAAAACGCTGATCGAAGAACGCGTGAACACCGGCCTTCTGGGCCAATGGTATCCCGTCGCCAAGTCGGTCGAGGTGAAAGGCACCCGGCCGCACGGCGTCAAGGCGCTCGGGCAGAAGCTCGTGCTGTGGCGCGACGGATCGGGCAAGATCCGCTGCATCGAGGATTTCTGCCCCCACCGCGGCGCGCCGCTGTCCTATGGCGAGATCCACGAGGGCAATATCGGCTGCCGCTACCACGGCGTCGTCGTCGATGGCGAGGGCGTGGTGGTCCGGGTGCCGGCGATGCCCGAATGCGCGCTGGAGGGCCGCAAGGCGCTGACTTCCTTCGAGGTGACGGAATCGAACGACGCGGTTTTCGTCTATTTCCCCTCGGTCGAACAGCCGAAGGCGCCGGAACTGGTGATGCCGAGGGAACTGCGGTCCGACGCCTGGACGGGGTTCCTGTGCACCTCGGTCTGGGAAACCAACTACCGCTATGCGCTCGACAACCTCGCCGACCCGATGCACGGCTGCTACCTGCATTCGGAAAGCTTCACGCTCGCCTACGGGTCCAAGCAGGATCTGATGAAGCTGGACAAGACCGAACACGGCTTCCACATCAGCCGCGTGGGGCAGGCGGGCGAGAACTTCGACTGGTCGGAATTCGAGGTCCACGCGGGCAACATGTTCTGCTTCCTCGACATTCCCTATCCGCCGGCGGCGGGTCCGGGCGGGTTCATGCGCATCATTGGCTTCGTGCTGCCCATCGACGAACGCAGCTGCAAGGTCTTTTTCTGGCGCATGCGCGAGGTGTCGGGCTTTGCCCGCGACAGCTGGCGCTTTCTCTACCGGGCGAAGCTGGAACAGAACCACTGGAACGTTCTGGAACAGGACCGCGTGATGCTGGAAGGCATGCCCGACGATGCCCGCAAGCGCGAGATGCTCTATCAGCACGACATCGGCGTCAGCCGCATCCGCCAGATCCTGACGCGGGCCGCCAAGTCGCAGATCGAGGCCGAACTCGCCCGCGCGCAGGCGGCAGAGTGATGCTGACGGGCCGCAACATTCTGGTGACGGGCGCCGCGCGCGGCCTTGGGGCCGAGATCGCCCGCGGCCTTTCCGCCCATGGCGCGGCCCTGATCCTCGCCGATATCGACGAGGACGCGGGCCGGGCGACGGCGCGGGCGCTCGGGGCGGAATTCGTCCCGGTGGACCTGGCCGAGCCCGGGTCGATCGCCGCGCTGGCGGATGCGGCGGGCCGGGCGGCGGGGGGCAGGCTGCACGGGCTGGTCAACAACGGCGCCGTCGCCACCGGCATCGGCGGCGTTCCCTTCGACGGGATCGAGATCGACAGCTGGGACCGGGTGATGCAGGTCAATGTCCGCGGCACCTGGCTGATGACCCGCGCCGCGGCGCCGCTGTTGCGGGCCTCCGGTTCGGGGCGGGTGGTCAACATCGCCTCGGATACCGCGATCTGGGGGGCGCCGCGGCTTTTGTCCTATGTCGCCTCCAAGGGGGCGGTGATCGCCATGACCCGTTCGCTCGCCCGCGAGCTTGGCCCCGACCGGGTGGGGGTGACGGCGGTGGCGCCGGGCATCCTGACCACGCCCTCGACCGAATACGTCCCCGAGGCGCGGCACCGCCACTATGCCGAAGGCCGCGCCGTGCCCGGCCCCCAGACCCCGGCCGAGATCGTGGACACCATCGCCTTCCTGCTGACCGCGGGGGCGCTGACCCTCACGGGGCAGGTTCTGCCGGTCAACAACGGCTTCGTCTTTACCTGAGGTCGCGCATGTTCACCGCCCATATCTCCGCCGGTATCGACTACCGCGAGCGGCCCGGCAGCGGCCCGGCGCTGGTCCTGCTGCACGGCATCGGATCGAACGCCACATCCTTCGCGGGCCTCCTGCCGCTGTTGCCGGCGGACTGGCGCGTGCTGGCCTGGAACGCACCCGGCTATGGCGGATCGGCGCCGCTCGGTTCGGACTGGCCGCTGGCCGCCGATTATGCCGGGGCGCTGGCGGGGTGGCTCGACCGGCTCGGCCTCGGGCGGGTGGTGCTGGCGGGTCATTCGCTCGGCGCGCTGATGGCCGGGGCCTTCGCGCTGGCCCATCCGGGGCGGGTGGCGCGGCTGGTGCTCGCCTCGCCCGCGCTCGGCCACGGGATTGCGCCGGGTGCGCCGCTGCCGCCCGCGGCGCAGGGGCGGATCGACGATCTCGCGCGGCTCGGCCCCGCCGCCTTCGCCCGCGCCCGCGCCCCGGCGCTGATCTGCGGGGCGGCGGCGAACCCCGCGCTGGTCGCCGCGGTGGAAACGGGCATGGCCTGCGTCCGCAACCCCGGCTATGCGCAGGCGGTGCGCATGCTGGCCGCCGGCCGGCTGGTCGAGGACGCGGCCCGCCTTGCGGTGCCCACAGAGGTCGTCACCGGCGCCGAGGATGCCGTCACCCCGCCAGAGGGCGCGCGCCGCCTGCACGCCGCCATTCCGCCCGCCCACCGCGGGCCGCTGATCGAGGTGCCCGCCACGGGGCACGCGCTTTACACCCAGGCCCCCCTCGCCTTTGCCGAGGTGCTGGCCCGCCCTGCAACGCCGGACACCGGAACCGGGAAAAAGGAGCAAGCGACATGACCGAGACCGTCCGTGTCGGATCGCTGCGCGGCATCATGATGCGCGGCCCCGGCGTCAGCGCCACACTGCCCTTCTACGAGGATATGTGGGGCCTCAGCCTGTCCCATGCCGAGGACGGCCTCGCGCTGTTGCGCGGCACGGGGACGGAACCCTTCCTCTACGGCCTCAAGGACGGCCCCGTGTTCGGCATCGAATATGTCCATTTCGCCATGCCCGACCGCGCCGCGATGGATGCGCTGCATGCCCAGATCATCGCCCGCGGCCACCGGCCGGTTTCCGCTCCGGGGCCGTTCGACGACTGGGTGGGCGGCTACGGGTTCGAGATGCTCGACCCCGACGACCGCCGCCTGCGGTTCCGCACCGAGGGCCGCAGGGTCGAGGACCAGAACGATTGGGCCAAGCCCCGCAAGGTCAGCCATGTCGTGCTGAACACCCCCGATCTGGAGGGGGTGCAGAAGTTCTACGAGGATGTCCTGGGGTTCCGCACCTCGGATTATTCGGCCGACCAGATGGTCTTTCTGCGCTGCAATTCCGACCACCATTCCATCGCGCTGGTGCGCGGCAATTACCCTTCGGTCAACCATGTCGCCTTCGAGATGCCGACGCTGGACGAATTCATGCGCGGCATCGGCCGGATGCGGCAGAAGGGCCATGTCCCCACCTGGGGCCCCGGCCGCCACGGCCCCGGCAACAACCCCTTCGCCTATTTCGTCTCGCCCTCGGGTTTCGTGATCGAGTTCACGTCCGAATTGCAGCAGATCGACGAGGCGACGCACGAACCGAAGGTCTGGTCGCGCACCGACCCCGAGGCGATGGACCGCTGGATGACGGCGGGCCCGCCCACCCCGGCGCAGCGCGCGGTGATGCAGGGCCGGCCCGACCCGGGCTTTCCCGAACTGAGGGCGAAGTGATGGACTACGGCTATCGGGGAAAGGTCGCGGTCGTCACCGGCGGTTCTTCCGGCATCGGGCTGGCCACCGTGCGGTTGCTGCTGGACCAGGGGGCGAAGGTCGCCTTCTGCGCCCGCAACGAGGGGCGGTTGCAGGATGTGGCCCATCTGCTGACCCGCGACCATGGCGAGGACCGGGTGTTCGCCCGCGCGCTGTCGGTGCTCGACCGCGATGCCGTGGGCGCCTTCGCCGCCGAGGTGGCGGCGCGGTTCGGCGGCTGCGACCTGCTGGTCAACAACGCGGGGCAGGGCCGGGTGTCCACCTTCGCGGATACCGGCGACGACGACTGGCGCGCGGAATACGACCTGAAGCTGTTCAGCCAGATCCATCCGATCCGCGCTTTCCTGCCGTCCCTGCGCCAAAGCCGCGGCGCCATCGTCGCCGTCAACTCGCTTCTCGCCTATCAGCCCGAACCGCACATGGTCTGCACCTCTTCGGCGCGGGCGGGGGTGCAGAACCTGCTCAAGTCCCTGAGCGTCGAATTCGCGCCCGAGGTGCGGGTGAATTCGGTCCTGCTCGGCCTCGTGGAATCGGGCCAGTGGACCCGCCGCTTCGCCGAACGCGAGGACCAGAGCCAGAGCCGCGCCGAATGGTACGGCAACCTGGCGGCGAAGAAGGGCATTCCGCTCGGCCGTCTCGGCGACCCGGCAGAGGCCGCCGCCGCCATCGCCTTTCTCGGCTCCAGAGCCGCCAGCTACATCACCGGTGCCCAGCTCGACGTGTCGGGCGGCCTGGCCCGCCATATCTGAGGGATCCCCCATGCTTCTCGCCCCCATCGACGAGACCGAGACCGCCACCGAGACCGTCGGCGACTTCATCGCCCGCTACCTTGCGGAAATCGGCGTCAGGACGATCTTCGGCGTCATCTCGATCCACAACATGCCGATCCTCGACGCCGTGGCCCGGCAGGGCCGCATCCGCTTTGTCCCCGCGCGGGGCGAGGCGGGGGCGATGAACATGGCCGATGCCTATGCCCGCGTCACCGGGGGGCTCGGCGTCTGCATGACCTCGACCGGCACCGCCGCGGGCAATGCCGCGGGCGCCCAGGCCGAGGCACTGACCGCAGGTTCGCCCGTGCTGCACATCACCACCCAGGTGGATCTGGAATTCGCCGACCGCGACCGCGCCGCCATCCACGACGTGCCCCGCCAGCCGGAAATGCTGCGCGGCGTGTCCAAGGCCGTGTTCCGCATGTGGGATGCGAACGGCGCCATCGGCGCGCTGACCGCCGCCGTTTCGGCCGCGCTGTCCGCCCCGGCGGGGCCGGTCAGCCTGGAAATCCCGGTGGACGTGCAGCGCACGACCGCGCGCGGCGCGACACGCATCCATGCGCCCCGCCCGACCCGGCCGACCGCCCCCGATGCCGTCATCGACGAGATCGCCGAACTGGTCCGTCAGGCCCGCAGGCCGCTTTTGTGGCTGGGCGGGGGCGCGCGCGGCGCGGGGGCGGAGGCGGCCGAACTTCTGCGCCGGGGCTTCGGCGTCGTCACCTCGACCAACGGCCGCGCCATCGTGTCCGAGGAAGAGCCCGGCAACCTCGGCGCCTTCAACATGACGCCCGAGGCGGCGGAGCTTTACGCGACCTGCGATCTGATGATCGTCGCGGGGTCGCGCCTGCGCGGCAACGAGACGCGCAACAACCAGATGCCGTTGCCGCGCCGGCTGATCCAGATCGACGCCGATGCGGCGCAGGGCGGACGCAACTATCCGGTCGAGATCTTCGCCCATGGCGATGCCGCCGACAGCCTGCGCCGCCTGCTGGACCGGCTGCCCGCGCGGCTCGACACCGATCCGGACCTGCCCTTCGACATCGCCCGCACCCGGGTGCTGTCCGAGGGCCGGATGCGCGACCAGCTGGGCCCCTACGGCGCCGTGGCCGATGCGCTGGCCGAACGGGTCGCGGCGGGCCGCCACCCCTGGGTGCGCGATGTGACGATCTCGAACTCGACCTTCGGCAACCGCTATGTCCGTATCGCGGAACCGCGCCATGGTGTGCATGCGCTCGGCGGCGGGATCGGGCAGGGGGTGGCGATGGGCATCGGCGCGGCCTTGGGGGGCGAGGCCAAGGCGATCACGCTGCTCGGCGATGGCGGCACGATGCTGGGCCTGGCAGAGATGATCACCGCGGTGGATGAAAACGCTCCGGTCGTCTACGTGCTGATGAACGATCAGGCCTATGGCGTGATCCAGAACATCCAGGATGCGCAATACGACAGCCGCCGGCATTATTCCAAGATCGCCGTCCCGGATTTCGCCGGTTTCTGCCGGTCCATCGGGATGCCCCATGCCGTGGTGCGCGATGTCGCGGATTTCCCGGCGGCGCTGGATGCGGCGCTGGCGGCCGCGGGGCCGCAGGTGGTCGAGGTGGACATGATCGCCATCGGCCCCTTCGCCCAGTCCTTTTCCGGCCCGCCCGCCGGGGCCGCGGGCAACAAGGTCTGACGCCATGCGCCTGGGTCTCATCGGTTTCGGCAATATCGCCACGGCGCTTCTGGATCTTCTGGCGCGGGGCGGGCCTCTGGACCATCTGGCGGTGCTGGTGCTGCCCGGGATGGAGGCGGACGCCCGCCGCCGGCTGGAGGGCGATCTGGCCGGCGCCGCCCGCAGCCATGCCGTCGTCACGGATGCGGCCGCCCTGCTGGCCGAACGGCCGGGCCTCGTGGTCGAATGCGCGGGCCATGCGGCGGCGCAGGCCCATGTGCCCGCGGTGCTGCGCGCGGGCGTCGATGTGATCCTCGTGTCCATCGGCGCGCTGGCCGATCCGGCGCTGGAGGCCGCGCTGCGCGCCGCGGCGGCCGAAGGGGGCGCGCGGCTGGTCCTGCCGGCGGGCGCGGTCGGCGCCATCGACCTTCTGTCGGCGCTCGGCGCGGGGGGCGGGGTGAAGGTGCGCTACCGCGGCGCGAAACCGCCCGCCGCCTGGGCCGGCACGCCGGCGGCCGGGATGCTCGACCTCGGCGCGCTGACCGAGGCGCGGGTGTTCTTCACCGGCACCGCGCGCGAAGCCGCGACCGCCTATCCCAGGAACGCGAATGTCGCCGCCACGCTGGCGCTGGCGGGGGCGGGGTTCGAGGAAACGCAGGTCGAACTGGTCGCCGATCCGGCCGCGCCCGGCAATGTGCACGAATACACCGTCGCCTCGCCGCTGGCCAACTACACGATCCGTATCGAGAACAGGCCGTCCGAGGGCAATGCCAAGACCTCGGCCACGACGATCTACAGCGTGCTGCGCGAAATCCGCAACCGCCTCGGCCCCGTCGCCATCTGAGGGAAAGCCATGCTGCAACAAGCCATTTCCGACCTGCCAGAGGGCAAGCTGTTCATCGGCGGCGAATGGGAAACCGGCACCGGGGCCGCGATCACATCGGTCTTTCCGGCCGACGGGTCGGTGAACCGCGTGTTCGCCGGGGCGTCCGCGGCCGATGGCCTGCGCGCCATCGAACGCGCGCGGGCGGCGCAGGCCGATCCGGCCTGGCGCGGCCTGCGCGCGCATGAACGCGCCCGCCTGCTGGCCCGCATCGCCGACGGGATCGAGGCGAACGCCGACCGCATCGCGCGCATCCAGACGCTCGACACCGGCAAGACGCTGCGGGAAACCCGGGCGCTGGCCGCCTCTGCCGCCGGAACCTTCCGCTATTTCGCCGCGGTGCTGGAAACCGCGGACGAGGCGTTGACGGTGCAGCGGGGCGAGGCGCTGACGGCCTCTGTCCACGAACCCCTGGGCCTTGTCGCGGCCATCACGCCCTGGAATTCGCCCATCGCCTCGGACGCGCAGAAGGTCGCGCCCGCGCTTGCAGCGGGCAATGCGGTGCTGTTGAAGCCCGCCTCCTGGTCGCCGCTGGTCAGCCTGGAACTGGCCCGTATCGTGGCCGCGGCGGGGCTGCCCAAGGGGCTGTTTTCGGTGCTGCCCGGCGCGGGGCGCGAGATCGGCAACCTGCTGGTCGAACATCCCGACATCGCCAAGGTCAGCTTTACCGGCGGCACCGAAACGGGGCGCGCGCTGGCGCGCAAGGCGGCGGAAAAGCTGATGCCGGTGTCGCTGGAACTGGGGGGCAAGTCGCCCACCATCGTATTCGACGACGCCGACATCGACCTTGCGGTGGCCGGGGTGCTTTACGGCATCTTTTCGTCCAGCGGGCAAAGCTGCATCGCGGGATCGCGGCTGTTCGTGCAGCGCGGCATCCATGACGCCTTCGTCGCGCGCCTCGTCGCCGCGACGGAACGGTTGCGCGTGGGCCATCCCTTCGACGATGCGACGCAGGTGGCGCCGCTGATCCATTTCGACCACCGCGATGCCGTCGCCGCCCATGTCGCCGCCGCCCGGGCAGAGGGGGCGTCCGTCCTGACCGGCGGACGCGCGCCCGGGGGCGGGCTCTACGACAGGGGCGCCTATTACCTGCCGACGATCCTTGCCGGGATGGACAACACCGCCCGCATCTGCCGGGAGGAGGTGTTCGGCCCGGTCCTTGCCGTGCTGCCCTTCGAGGACGAGGCCGAGGTGATCGCCAAGGGCAACGACAACGCCTATGGCCTGGCCTGCGGCATCTGGACCCGCGATTTCCCCCGGGCCTGGCGCGTGGGCCGGGCGCTGCGCACCGGCACCGTCTGGATCAACACCTACAAGCAATTCTCGATCTCGACCCCCTTCGGCGGCGAAAAGGACAGCGGCATGGGCCGCGAAAAGGGCCGCGACGGGATCCGCGCCTATATGGCGCAGAAATCCGTCTACACCGATCTGTCCGGGCGGCCGCTGCCCTGGGCCGGGGGGGCGGTGTGATGCCCGCCTCGGTCGCCATCGTGGGGGCGGGCCCCTCGGGCTGCTATCTGGCGCAGGCGCTGCTGAAGGCGCGGCCGGGGCTGAAGGTCGATCTGATCGACCGCCTGCCGGTGCCCTACGGTCTTGTCCGCTACGGCGTGGCCGCCGACCATCAGGGAACCAAGGCCATCACCCGCCAGTTCGAGCGGCTGTTCGAACGGCAGGGCGCGGGCTTCATCGGCAATCTGGCGGTGGGCGAGGACATCGCGCTGGACGACCTGCGCGCGGCCTATGACGCCGTGGTGCTGGCCGCGGGCCTGTCGGCCGACCGCCGTCTGGGCATCCCCGGCGAGGGGCTGGCGGGCGTCGCCGGGGCGGGGGCTGTGACCCGCGCGCTCAACGAACATCCCGATGCGGCGCCGCTGCCGCCGCTTGGCCGGCATGTGATCGTCATGGGCAACGGCAATGTCGCCATCGACCTGATCCGGCTGCTGGCCAAGGGCGCGGACGAACTGGCGGGCACCGATCTCGGCCCCGGGCCGACCGCCTGGCTGACCGCGGCGCCGGTGGAAACGATCACCATCGTCGGCCGGTCGGCGGCGGCGCAGGCCAGGTTCGACCCGGTGATGGTGAAGGAACTGCACCGCCTGTCCCATGCCGCGATCCGGGTGGAAAACCCCGGCACCGCCGCGGATGCAGAGGGGCAGAAGCGGCTGGACGCGCTCGCCGCCATCGACGGCACCGGGCAGGGGCCGCGGCGGATCGTCTTCCGCTTCGGCCTGACGCCGGTGGCGCTGGAGGGCGAAGGGGGCCGCATCGCCGCCGTGCGGTTCCGCGATGGCGCGGGGGCCGAGGTGACGCTGCCCTGCGACACCTTCCTGACCGCGATCGGCTTCGACGGTTGCGCGAACCTGTCGCGCGATGCGCTGCTGGCCGCGGCGCCCGACCGCGCGGCGGGGGTGCTGGGTCCCGGGCTTTACGCGACCGGCTGGTTCCGGCGCGGCCCGCGCGGCACCATCCCCGACAACCGCGCCGACGCGCAGGCGCTGGCCGCCCGCATCCTTGCCGATCTGGGCGACGGCGACGGCGGCAGGCCGGGGCTCGGCCCCGCCGCCGGCCGTGTGGATCACGCGGGCTGGATGCGCATCGACGCGGCGGAAATCGCCCGCGCCCCCGCCGACCGCTGCCGCCGCAAGGTGGCCGACCGCCAGGAGATGCTGACCCTGGCCCTGCAAACCGAGGAGAACGCCGGATGAACATCACCGTCCTTTACGGAACCGAAACCGGCAATGCCGAGATGCTGGCCGAGGATGTCGTGGCCCATCTGGGCGCCGGCCATGACGTCGCCTGCACCAACCTGTCGGATTTCGCCCCCGGCGACTTTACGCCGGACCGGTTCTATCTGGTCATCTGCTCGACCTATGGCGACGGCGAACTGCCGGCCTCGGCCAAGCCCTTCGCCGCGGCGATGGAGGCGGAAAGGCCCGATCTTTCGGGCATCCATTTCGCCATCTTCGGTCTGGGCGATACCGAATACGACACGACCCACAACTTCGGCAGCCGGATCATCGCCGACCTTCTGACCGGGCAGGGCGCCACGCAGGTCGGCCCCCGCGTCACGCATGACGCCTCGGGCAGCGAGATGGCCGAGGATCTGGCGATGGACTGGGCCGATGCCGCGGTCGCGCTGGCGCGGGACCGGATCGGGGAGGCGGCGTGATGCGCGCGGCCGAGATCGCGACGCTTCTGTCGGTGCCGTGGCGGCACGGCGCGCATGTCGATCTGGCGGGCGTGACCTGCGAGGGGATGCTCGACCTCGCGGGGCGCGACCTGCCGGGGGTCGATTTTTCGGGCGCCAGCTTTCCGCAGGGCATCGACGCCCGGGGCGCGCGGTTCCTTGGGCTCGCCTGGTTCCGGGGCGCGGCCATCGGCGGGCAGGCGGCCTTCGCGGGCGCGACCTTCAGCACCGATGCGCGGTTCGAGGATGCGCGGTTCGACCGCCGCGCCGGTTTCGCGGATGCCGAATTCCGCGGCATCGCGCGGTTCGATCATGCCCGTTTCGCCGAGGGCGCGGATTTCGCCCGCGCCGTCGCCTATGGCAACCTGTCGCTGGCCCATGCGCGGTTCGATGCGCCCGCCGTTTTCCGGGGTGCGGATTGCCTGGGCGGGGTCTGGTGCGACAGTGCCGAGTTCGCCGCCGGCACCGATTTCGCGGAGATGGAAATCCATGGCCGGCTGTGGCTGCGCCGCGCGCGGCTGGGCAATGCGCCGCTGGATGCGGGGCGGTTCGCGCTGTCTTTCGGTTACACCTACATCTGAGGGGGAGAAAAGGGATGAGCCTGAACATCGGCATCTGCGGCGGCGGGGTGGGGGGCCTGACGGCGGCCATCGCGCTGATCCGGCAGGGGCACCGCGTCACCCTTCACGAACAGGCGCGCGCCTTCACGCGCATCGGCGCCGACGTGAACCTGACCCCGAACGCCGTCCGCGCGCTCGACCGGCTGGGGATCGGCGAGACGCTGCGCGAGACGGCGGCGCGGCCCGCCTTCCGCATCAGCCGCACCTGGGATACGGGCGAAGAGACCTCGCGCCTGCCGATGGGCGCGGAGGCGGAGGCGAAATACGGCGCGCCGCAGCTGACCATTCACCGGGGCGACCTGCTGCGCGCGCTGGAGGCGCGGGTGCCGGGCGCCGCGATCCGGCTCGACCACAGGGTGACGGGGGTGTCGGGCGGTACGGTGCGCCTCGCCGATGGCTCCAGCGCGCAATATGACGTGGTGATCGGCGCAGACGGCATCCATTCGGCGGTGCGCACGGCGCTGTTCGGCGCCGACAGCCCCCGGTTCACCGGCCTCGTATCCTATCGCGCCGTGGTGCCGCGGGCGGCGGTGGCGGCGGTGCCGAACCTCGACAGTTTTACCAAATGGTGGGGGCCGCAGCCCGATGTGCAGGTCGTCGTCTTTCCGCTGACCCGGGGGGAAGAGGTGTTCATCTTCGCCACCACCCCGCAGGACGACTGGCGCGAGGAAAGCTGGACCATGCCCGGCGACGTGGACGAACTGCGCGCGGTCTACAGCGATTTCCACCCCGAGGTCCGCGCCCTGCTGGCGGCGATCGGATCCGTCACCAAATCGGCGCTTTATGTCCGCGATCCGATGCCGCGCTGGTCGTCGGACCATGCGACGCTTCTGGGCGATGCGGCGCATCCGATGGTGCCCTTCATGGCGCAGGGCGCCTGCATGGCGATCGAGGATGCGGTGGTGCTGTCGCGCGCGCTGGAAGGCGCGGGCCCCGCCGACGTGCCCCTTGCGCTGCGCCGCTACGAGGACGCCCGCCGCGACCGCACCGCGCGGATCCAGCAGGGGTCGCTTGCCAACGACTGGATGAAGGGGCAGGGGAATGCCGATTGGGTCTATGGCTACGACGCCTGGACCGCGCCGCTCGGCCAGCCCGAGGGGGCGGCGCAGGGGTAGGGGAATCTGCGGTCACGGGGCTGCCGCCTGGCCGGGCGGGATGAGGAAACGCATTGCGTTTCCCCCGCCCGTTCGCGCGGCGGTGCCAATAGGGACGGAGATCGTGCGAGTAGTGGGTAGGCCAGCGCCTGCCCCGGCGGGCGAGAAGCGCCCGCCATGGGCGGGGCGGGCGCTGGCCGGGGGCTTTGGGCCCCCGGCCGGGGCAACTCCACGCGCGGGATATGGCGAAGGCACGCGCCTTCGCCAGACAGACCGGGGCGCGAATGCTCCCCGCCGCTTCGGTCATTCGCGATAGCCGAGCGCCTCGGATATCCCCCGCGCGGCCTTGGCCAGCGCCGCCTCGATCTCTGCCAGCCGGGGGCTTTCCGGGGCGAAGACGCTGGCGTGGCCGGTGACGTTGACCGCACCTGCCGCCTGCCCGCGGTGATCGCGCACGAGGGCGGCGGCCGACCCGATCTCGGGCTCGAAATTCGCCATGCTCCACGCGATGCCGAGCGTGCGGTCCTCTGCCAGCTGCGCCTCGAGGTCGGCCAGCGTCGTGCGCGTCCTTTCGCTGTAGGCCTCGAGCGGGATCCCCGCATAGCGCGCGCGCACCTCCGCCACCGGCAGGTCGGCCAGCAGGACGCGCCCGATGGTGGTCGCATGCGCCGGCAGCCGGGTTCCCTCGCGCACATTGCTGGCCAGATGCGAATTCGGCGTGACCCGCGCCAGATAGACGATCTCGCGCCCCTCGAGGATCCCAAGATGCGCCGAAAGGTGCAACTCGCGCACCAGTTCGGCCAGGAAGGGCAGGGCGACCTGCGCGATGGCCCGGCCGTGCAGCGCCTCGGCCGCCAGCGTGATCAGGCCGGTTCCCAGCCGGTAGCCCCCGTCGTCGGGAATGGCCTCGATCATCTTTTCGTCTTCCAGCGTCGCCAGAAGCCGGATCAGCGTCGTGCGGTTGATGCCCGTCGCCTTGGCGGCATGGCTGATGTTGCGGCAGCGGTTCCCGGCCGCGATATGCCGCAGCAGGGTGAAGGCGCGCGCCACCGGCGGCGCGCCATAGGCGGTTTCCTGTTCCGTATCCGGTGAGGTGAGGGTCACAATATTGAACATCCTTGATCTTATCTGAACACTATCGCCCCGGCGGGCATGGAATGCAATGGCGGCAGGGGTTCGGAGGCGCCTTGCCGGAGGAAAATTGCAGTGACACCACAATTCCTTGACGCCAGCCCTGGATCCGACGGAATTGCACCCATACCGCAATTCTGGAGGCCCGGATGAATCTGCCCACGGGCGCGCAGGCGCCGGCCCTGGCGAAACGGCTGCGCGAAAGGCGCAAGCATCTCGGGCTGACGCTCAAGGACGTGGCGGCGCTTTCGGGGTTGTCCTTCAGCTTCATCTCTCAGGTCGAACGGGGGCGGACGCTGCCGTCGATCACCTCGCTTGTCGCGCTGTCCAAGGCGCTTGGGGCCTCCATCAACATGTTCCTCGACCAGCCGAAAAGCGACTCCATCGACACCCGCCGGGCCTGTGCCCCGGGGCCGAGCGCGGCGCGCTATGAACGGCTTTCGACCAGGTTCCCCGGCAGCATCCTGAACGGTTCCATCATCACCGAACCGCCCGGGCGCAAGACCGAACCCATGGCGCACGAGGGCGAGGAACTGATCTACATCCTCGACGGTTCGCTGACGGTGGAGGTCGCGGGGCAGGTCTATGTGCTGGAAGAGGGGGATTCGCTGCATTTCGATTCCACCCGCAAGCATCTGACCTGGAACCATACCGACCAGCCGGCGCGCATGCTGCATGCCTGTACGATGGACTATTTCAACGACGATGACGAGCGGCTCCGATGACGGCATGCGGGGCGGCCCCGTGACCTGATCCGGCGATCTTCAATCCAGCGCATCCAACCGATCGGTCCCGCCCCGCGCGGGGCGATGGCGCCTGCCGATCCAGCAGCCAGGCAGAACGATGATCCGCAGCATCCCGAAGCCGAGACCCCGGAAAGGGCGGGCCCGCGCCCTGATCCGCCCGTTCCGGCAACGGGACATGGCCGGAAGCGCCATGGCGATGCCGGGCTGCCTTGGCGGCGGGGGCGCTTGTCACCACGGCGGGGTTCGGGGATGTGCTGTTTCTGGGCCGGGCCGAGAACCGCGATATATGGAGCCTGACGCCGGCGCGGCGGGTTCCGCTGGTGCAGCCTGCCGATATCCGCACCGTCCCCGGGCGGCTGTGCCGTGACGGCCGTGTGCAGATCCCGCCCGACCCCGCCGATGCGCACCGGATCCCCGACGGGCTGGCGGCCGAGGGGATCGCAAGCGTCGCGGTCTGTTTCCTGCACGCCCACCGGAACCCGGTGCACGAACTGGCGTTCCGGCGCCTTCTGGGGGCCCGGCTGCCCGGCGTGTCGGTCGTGCTGTCGCACGAGATTGCGCCGGAGCAGGGCGAATACGAGCGCAGTTCCAGCGCGGTGGCGACGGCCTATGTGGCCCGCAGCGTCGAAAGCTATCTGGCCGCCCTGGGGCGCGCCTTGCAGGACAGGGCCTGCCCGGCGCCGCTGCATGTCATGCGGTCGGGCGGGGGGATCTGTGCGGCGGCCCTCGTGGCCCGGCAGCCCATCCAGACGATCCTGTCCGGCCCGGCCGGCGGCGTGGTCGCGGCGCGGGCGATTTCGCGGGCGCTGGATCGGCCGAACCTGATCGCCCTCGACATGGGGGCACCTCATCGGACGTGAGCCTTGTCGTCGACGGCCGGATCGCCGTGGCGCCCGAGGCCGAGATCGCGGGGACGGTCCTGCGGATGCCGATGGTCGAGATGCACACCATCGGCGCGGGCGGCGGCTCGGTCGCGCGGGCCGAGGCGGGCGGGCTGCGCGTCGGCCCGGTCAGCGGGGGGGCGGATCCCGGCCCGGCCTGCTATGGGCTGGGGGGCAGGCGGCCCACCGTCACGGATGCGCAGCTGCTTCTGGGCCGGATCGACCCGGAGGAGTTTCTGGGCGGGCGGATGCGGCTGGACCTGTCCGCCGCCCGGACCGCCATGGGGGCGCTGGCCGCGGATCTGGGGATCGGCGTCGAGGCGGCGGCGGAAGGCGTGCTGGCGGTGGCGGATGCGATGATGGCGAATGCCATCCGCACCCTGGCCATGCGGCGCGGGATCGACCCGCGCGGGTTCTCCTTGCTGGCCTTCGGCGGGGCGGGGCCGCTGCACGGCGTGGCGCTGGCCGAGGAACTGGGCATCGGCGAGGTGATCGTGCCCTTCGGCCCGGGCGTCCTGTAGGCTTGGGGGATGCTGCATGCCGACATCCGCCACGATGTGTCGTTGCCGCTGGAAGGGCTGGCCGGGGGCCCGGGGGCGGCGGCGATGCTGGCGCGGGCCGAGGGCCGGTTGCGCGCGCGCGGGCAGGCGCTGCTGGCGGACGAAAGCGTCGTGCCGGGCGGACACGATTGTCGGCTTGCCGTGGACATGCGGTATCGCGGGCAGGCGCATGCCCTGCCGGTGCCCTTGGGCGATCCGGCGGCGCTGGCGCGCGATTTCCACGACCGCTATCGCCGGCAGTTCGGCCATGCAATGCCCGAGGCCCCCGTGGAACTGGTGCAGATGCGCCTTGCCGCGGTCGGCCGGATCGGGGGCCGGGTCTGCGACCCCGATCCGCCCGCCGCCGCCTGCGCCGCGCGGGCGGACCGCCGCCGGCCCGTGTCGGTCGCGGGGCGGGCGCATAGGGCGCGCATCGTCCACCGCGACGGCATCGGGCGGGGCGATGCCGTGACCGGCCCCGCGATCATCCCCGAGGCGGGCGCGACCACCTTCGTGCCGCTGGGCTGGACCGCCCGCCGGGAACGGTTCGGGGCCCTGGTCATCAGGAGGACCCCGGCATGACCGTGGATGTCGTGACGACAGAGATCGTCCGCAACCTGCTTCTTTCCGCGGCCGAGGACATGCTGGCGGTGCTGTGCCGTTCGGCCTTCCAGCCGCTGATCTACGAAAACGGCGATGCCGCGGCCGCCCTGCTGGACAGGAACTGCGATGTGCTGGGCCAGTCCAGCGGGCTGCCGCTGTTTCTCGGCAGTCTGGACCAGGCGGTGCGCGAGGCCCCGCGGATCCGGGGCGGGCCGGGCTGGTTGCGCGAGGGGGATATCGCCTTGCTCAACGATCCCTATATCCAGGGCGCGCATCTCACCGATGTCACGATGTTCGCGCCTCTTTATCTGGAAGGCGAACTGGCGGGCTATGTCGCGGTGCGGGCGGATGTCACCGACATCGGCGGCCGCGACCCCGGCGGCGGCACCGCGACGACCGAGGTCTATCAGGAAGGGATCCGCCTTGGCCCGACCCGGATCGCCACCGCCGACGGCCCGGTCGGGGCCATCCTCGATATCCTCCGCCGCAACAGCCGCAGCGCGGATCTGCTGATCGGCGACCTCAATGCCATGATCGCCGCTTGCCGCACCGGCCGGCAGCGGATGGCAGAGATCGTCCGCCGCTTCGGCCTGCCGGTCATCGAGGCGTGCCGGGACCGGATCTTCCGGCAAAGCGAAGAGGCCGACCGCGCGGCGGTGGGGGCCATTCCCGATGGGGTCTACGAGGGGCGGGGCTTTCTGGACAACGATGGCGTCGATCTGGAAAGGCCGGTGCCGGTCGCGATCAGGATCATCGTCGCGGGCGAACGGATGGCCATCGACCTGACCGAAAGCCCGGATGCGACCCGCGGCCCGGTCAACTGCGGGCGCGCGCAGACCGTCGCCGCGATGCGCGTGGCCTGCAAGATGCTGCTGGCGCCGGACCGGCCGTTCGACGGCGGTTGCTTTCGCAATATCGCGATCCCGGCTCGGCCCGGCTCGATGCACGATGCGCAGGAACCGGCGCCCTGCGCCTGGTACTCGCCTCTTTCGGGCTGCTGATCGGCCTTTTCATCAGCGCCTTCGCCGCCGTCCTGCCCGACAGGGTGACGGCGGCGCAGTTCGGCGACTCGATGATCACCTGTTTCGCCGGCCGCGGCCCCCGCCACCCGGACCGCGACTGTCTGTGCGTCGAGGCCCATGCGGGCGGCTGGGGCGCCTCGGCCCGGTTTTCCAGTGCGGATGGCGTGATCAACCTGCTGAACGGCAGCTTCCGCAACACGCCGGTCGAGGCGTTCGAGGAACGCTATCCGATCCGCGTGACCGAATATGCGTTCCGCCGCGGGTCGGGCGGCGAGGGCTGCACCGGGGCGGCTGCGGGATCGTGCGGGGGTACGAGTTCTTCGCGCCGACGGAGGTCTATCTCTGGTTCGACCGTTCCGTCACCCCGGCCTGGGGGCTGGCGGGGGGCGGGGCGGGGTTGCCCGCGCGGGTCGAGATCGCAGGCAGCGTCGAGCGGGAAGATCTGCGCAAGGCGAACGGCATCCGGCTGGCGCCGGGTGACCGCCTGCGGGTCATGACCGGCGGTGGCGGCGGCTATGGCAAGGCCGCAGGGGGGGAGCGGGGGAATGACGGCCCTGAACAGCCAAGACCGGGCCCGGGCGGCAGGGGGCGGCCTTTCGGCGCGCCATGCGGTGTTCTTCGTCGTGGCCGCCGCCGCGCCACTGGGTTTTGCCGTCGGCTCCACGCCGCTTGCGCTCGGCGCGGGGGGTATCGGGACTGCGGGCATGTTTCTGGTCGTCGGGATGTTCCTCGCGATCTTCGCCGCCGGCTATACCGCGATGGCGCGTTTCATCCCCGATGCGGGGGCGTTCTTTTCCTTCATCGCTGTCGGGATCGGACGGCCGCCGGGCCTGGGCGCGGCCTTCGTCGCCATTCTGGCCTATGCCGTGGCCGCGACCGCCTCCATCGGCCCGTTCGCGGTCTTCGCCAGCCAGGCGACCGCCACGTTCCTGGGTGTCGGGACGCCGTGGCAGGTCTGGGCGGGCGTGGCGATGGCGGCGATGGGCGTCCTGGGGGTGCTGAATGTCGAACTGAACATGCGGGTGCTCGGCCTGATCCTGCTGGTCGAGGTGGCGCTATTTGCCGTCCTGTCGGTCGCCATCATCGGGACCGGCGGTGCAGAGGGCCTGTCGCTGCACGCCTTCCGCCCCGACACCATCGCCGGCGGCGAGATCGGCGTCGTGCTTCTGGTCGTCTTCGCGGCCTTCGCGGGGTTCGAGGCCACCGCCCTCTTCCGCGAAGAGGTGCGCGACCCGGAAGGCGCGATCCGCAGGGCGACCTATGGCGCCATCGGGGCGATCGCCATCTTCCACGCCGTCGTGACCTGGGCGATCATCGCGGCCTTCGGCGATGCCGCGGCCGTCCAGGTGGCGCACGACAGGCCGACGGACATGTTCGCCCTCGCCGCGGGCACCCATGTCGGCGCGGGTTTCGCCGATCTGCTGGTGCTTTTCGTCGCCGGCAACTGGTTCGCCTCGATCCTCGCCTTCCACAACGCCACGGCGCGATACCTTTTCGTTCTGGGGCGGGACGGGGTGATCGGCCGGGTCTTTGCGGCGCGGTCCGCGAAAACCGGGGCGCCCTGGGTGGCGAGCCTGTCGCACACTCTTTTCGCCGCCGCCGTCCTGCTGTTCTGCGTCGTGCGGGATCTCGACCCCTATCTGGATCTTTTCGTCATCGGCTGCGTTCCGGCCGCGGTCAGCATTCCGGCGATGGAATTGCTGACGGCCTGCGCCATATTCGCCTTCTTCCGGCGCGACCGGCGCGGCACCGGCCTGTGGCAGGGCAGGATCGCCCCGGCGATCTCGGTCGCGGCATTGGGCATCATCGTCTGTCTGGTGCTGACCAACCTGCCGATGTTCACCGGCCGGACCGGCGCGATCAACTGGATCCTGCCGGGCCTGAACCTGATGGTGTTCCTCGCCGGGATCGCCCGGGCCTATTGGATGCGGACGCATCGGCCGGGGGATTATCACCGGATCGGCCGATGGGGAAAGGAATAGCCGTTCCCGGGTCAGATCAGCGGCTCGCGCAACATCGCCAGAACGAAAGGGTCGAGGTCGCCCTGGGGCAAAAGCCCGCCCCGGCGCGCATATTCCAGGATCGACTCTCCCTCGGGGATCTTCCTGAAAACGATCCGCGATGAAACGACCGGCCGCATGCGCCGGCTGTCCGTCGAAAGAACCATTCCCGTCATGTAGAGCGGATGCGCCGCCGTCGGGGGCGTGAGGATGGCTCTGTTGCACAAATCGGCTGAGGGCCGGAGTTCCCCTTTCCCCGGACAGACTTATCCTGTGACTTCCGTGATGG
>NZ_JAVKPH010000023.1:0-62180 GCF_031432425.1 Ruixingdingia sedimenti
ACGGACGCAGGTCTTCGGGTGGGACAACGAGTCACGCGGCCATCTTGGCGCAGCCGAAGCCGTTGATCAGACGTTCCTTAGAAGCAGGCAGCATCGGACGCACGCATGAGTGAAAAGCTACAGCCAGTCATTCCGGGTTTCAACAAGTCGCTGCGGGTTGAAAGTCGCGCGGATCGTTTGACCGGGGCCCCGGGGGCGGTGCTGCCGCAGGAGGTGCTTGAACGAAGCGGCGTCGTCTCTTGGATGACGTTGCGTCTCAGCGACCCGCGCAGCAAGGTCGTCGTGACCCATGATCTCGCCTCACTCATCCGGACCTCGGTGCTTTTGGAGGCACAGGGCTGGCGCGACCACGACGATGCCGATGCTCTGCGCCATGATCCGGCTTTCCGTCTGGTCACCAGTTCGGCAGCCGGACTGTCACAATCGGAGGGGCCCGGTCGTGTCGCGAATGCTGTGGAAATTCCCTAGGGTCCAGACTCAT
The DNA here is from genome assembly GCF_031432425.1 of Ruixingdingia sedimenti. Taxonomy (NCBI): domain Bacteria; kingdom Pseudomonadati; phylum Pseudomonadota; class Alphaproteobacteria; order Rhodobacterales; family Paracoccaceae; genus Ruixingdingia; species Ruixingdingia sedimenti. Next base: position 482 of record NZ_JAVKPH010000023.1, read on the forward strand.
TGAATTTCACAGCCAGAACAAGACGGTTGCGGCGAGCATGATCGCGGAGAAGAAGGTTTCCGGGCAGCGGTCGTATCGGGTGGCGACGCGCCGCCAATCCTTCAGACGGCCGAACATGATCTCGATGCGGTTGCGCCGTTTGTAGCGCCGCTTGTCTTATTTGACGGCCTTCCTGCGGGACTTTCGACCGGGGATGCAGACCTTTATCCCCCTGTCTTTCAATGCTTCTCTGAACCAATCAGCGTCGTAGCCCCTGTCAGCCAGCAGCCAACCCGCCTTCGGCAGACTGCCCAGAAGAGCCGCGGCGCCTGTGTAGTCGCTGACCTGGCCGGCCGACATGAAGAACCCGATCGGCCGCCCCGTGGCATCGGCGACGGCGTGCAGCTTGGTGTTCATACCGCCCTTGGTTCGGCCGATCAGACGGCCCCTTTGGTCGCCGGGTCCCCCTTTTTCGACCGCAGGCTGGTCGCCGTGCGGTGCGCCTTCAGGTAGGTCGCGTCGATCATCACCGTCTTCGGAGCGGTGGCCTCGGAGGCCAGTCCGTCCATCATCCGCGCAAAGATGCCCTTGTCGCTCCACCGTTTCCAACGGTTGTAGAGGGTCTTCGGCGGACCATATGCCCTGGGTGCATCACGCCAACGCAAGCCATTACGATTGATAAAGATTATCCCGCTCAGCACCCGTCGGTCATCAACGCGCGGCTTGCCGTGGCTCTTGGGGAAGAAGGGCTGGAGCCGCGCCATCTGCGCGTCTGTCAGCCAGAAAAGGTTGCTCATTCATCGGTCTCCTCGCGGAGCCTGAATCACGCCGCGAGCGGATGATCAATGGGTCCTGACCCTACGGATAAGGTCGGCTTGGGAAAGCTCCAGACCTGTCGAGTTCAGGCTCTCGAAGATACGCTGCGGGTTATCCTTGCCGCGCTCCAGCGCGATGTCGACGAAGATCAGCTTCGTCAGCCCCTTTTGCACGATGTCGAAATTGGCTTCGTCGATGTGACTCTCGAAGAAGCGAAAGTTCTCAACCAGGCGTGAGTATCCACTGACCTTCACGGCCTCGTTCGGATCCATGATCTGAGCGAGCGCAACTTTGTTGTTGTCCGTTGGCTTGAGCTTCAGCTTCTCGGCATCCTCGGCGAACTCGTTGATCAGGAACGTCTTGTAGATTCGCTGGGCCTGCTGCTCCCGTCCGGCAGCGATGGCATGACGATACAGGGCGATGAAGATCAGGGTCAGCGTGGTCAGCCGCTGCTGCCCGTCGATGATTGTCAGCTCACGAAGCCCTGAGACGGTGTAAACATCGTCATGCACGTAAACGATGCTGCCTATGAAGTGCCCAGACAGGCCTTCGTCCGCGCCGACGGGGAGGATGTCATTGAACAGCTGCTGACACTGAACCCGCGTCCAGTCATAGTTGCGCTGGTACACAGGGATGGCGAACGCCGTCTCGCTGCTGGCCAGAAAGCGGTCGACGCGGGTCTCGGCAGCCTTCATGCAAGTTCTCCGAATTGCTCATGATTATCCGTAACTACGCCAGACAAACGGTCATGTCATCAGACTTGACCTTCTGCGCGCACTAACTGCGGCGCCGATGCAGGCCGCAAGATCTTACGGCGGGGCACCCGTCATCCTCACATCGCTTGATCGGTCGGCGCTACCGGACCTCGAACCAGCGCATGGCAGTTTGCAGGAGATGGTCGTAATCGCCCGCCGTGGCTTCAGTCATGAATTTCGCGATTTCTTCCTCCGAATGCCCGGCTTCGCGCGCGGCTTGGCAGCAACGACCAAGAACCACGAACGCGTTGCCGTCGTGGCCGGAAATTATGACAATAACGTCTGGATGCTTAGGAATCATTCTTCACGGCTCCTCGGGGTGTTCAACGTGACAACAGGCGTGGCTTGCAGGCACAGTCCAGTTACTTGTCAGTGGGTTGTGTGGAGTGAGCGCGTTGGACGAGCGAACCAAGAGGGCATCTCGACCGACCGGCGGGCCTCTCAATAGTCGGTCTCGATGTACGCCCCCGCACAGTCGTAAGCGACGGCGGCGGCGGTCGCGCCTGTGTTGAGAAACAGCCGCGGTGACAGGAACTGCGTAGCGGCTGGCAGGTCGGCAGTGATCTCCTGTTCGAAGACGGCGCCGGAGACTTCGTCTACGACGCGCACCCATACGGATGATCCATTCGGCGGCGCGGCAATGAACAGGGTCAGCACGCCGCCCGTGGCGATGGGGAAACTCGTCCCCATGTCGGTCAGAGTCGGCGAGCCGGTGCCGTCGTTCGCGACAAGCTGCCAGCGGGTGTGCGTGCCGCGCTGGAAGCCGTTACCCTACCTGCACCGGGAAAGCGAAGATTTCAGGTGGTGACCGGCCAAGGATCACCAAACCACGACGCCGAACGAGGGCCTGATGCAAGGTGCACAACTGTGCCCATCGCGGCCTGGGACGGACACGGCCTTGACGTGCCATCATGCCAGCGCAGCGAATCCCCTGCGGCTCTTTGACCTTGTGAATCCGTGACCCGGGCCGGGTGCTGCCCTGCGGTCGAGGCGTCTGGCGCTTCCCGCGGGGATACTTCCCGGCCCGGCTTTCACCAGGACGCCCGCGCCTGGTCGCGTAGGACGGCATAGTCGCCGAGCATGCGGACCAGCATCGCCCCTTCCGGCAACGCTTCCACCTCCCTGGCCGCGCGGTGCTGTTCGGCGGCGGTATAATCGACCACCGGCGGACATGCCCCCGACCCACCCCGGTCAGAACCGCCCGCCGCGCAACCGGTCAGCCAGAGCATCGCGATCAGCGGGGCGACGGCTGGCGGCTTCCAGCATCCGGCGGTGGATGACATCACTTTTCTCCCGTGTTTCCAAGCGCTCAGCGGCGCGGCCGGCCTTCTCCCCGGCCCGTCGCAGGCTCAGCATGAACAAGAGGATCGCAGCAGCGACGAGGAGGATCCCCGCAGCCCTCCGCCCCCATGCCGATCCGGCCAGTGCGGCACCCAGCGCGGCGATCACCGCCGCCCCCGCTTCCAGTCATCGATGCGGGCATGGATGGTGACGGCGACGCCGGCGAGGGCCACGGCGATCAGCAGCCACCGCAGGGTGTCGAGATAGGGCACCAGCGGCAGGATGGCCCCCTGCGCCTCGGCGAGCACCTCCTGTGCGACCTCGACGCCGGCAGCCCCCAGCGTTGCCACCCCGGCAGCGCCACTCCCCTTCAGGGTGCGGCTGTCGGCCAGCGCCTCGCGCGCGGGCGGGGCTTCCGCAGCAAAGGCGGTCGCCCGCAGCGGGAAGGGCTCGCCCCAGACCCGCGCCGGCCCGAGGTCGATATGCATGAAGCCCGAGCGGGGGTAGTACCCGAAGCCGAGGAATCCCACTGCCCGCGCCGCCGCCTCGAAGGCCGCAGGATCGTGGTTTGCCATGGCGATATCAAACGCCGTGCCCTGCATGTGCTTCGAGGCCTTTGCCCCGCCGACGGCGCGGTTGTGCTCGGGGCTGCGGTAGGCCGAGCGGACGATCAGCGGCTTGCCGAGGCGGTCGCGGAGCGCCTGCAGCCTGTCCATGGCCTCGGGGACGAGCTTCAGCTGTCCGGTGCCGCGACAGGCGATCTCGGCGGGGGAGAAGTTCGGCCAGCGCCAGAGCTGCGGCGGCAGGTCGCGGAAGTGGCGATAATTGCGGATCGGGTCGGACATCGGGAAGCTCCTTTGACAGGGATGAACGGGGGGTGGAGAAACGGGGACAACCCGCAGCGGCCTGGCTGCAGGCCCGGGTGGTCTCGGGGGGATCAATCGGTCGGATCGAGCGAAGGTCAGGCCGCCCCTGCCGGCCGGTGCGGCTCAGCCGCCGTTGCCGAAGATCCTGAGCTTCAGGGCAATGCCGGCGAGCAGCGCGAGGATGACGCCGGTGGTGATCAGATGGACGGTGGTCTGCACGGCGGTGCGGCGGATGAAGCGGATGCAGTCGAGCAGCGCGCGCAGATCGCGGACATCCATCGCGGCCTCCCGGCCGTCGAGCCCGACATCGGCAAGGGCACGCTTTGCGCCAGCCTCGGCAGCCCGCGCGAGCAGGTCCTCGAACTCGGCATCGGGCATGCGGACATGGCCGCCTTCGGTTGACGCATGCTCGGATCGGCGCGGGCTCATGCCGAGAGGATCCCGACTTCGGTGGGCAGCGTGGCCGAGGTCCAGACACTGTCGTCGACCGGGTTCAGCTCCCATGTGGAATAGACGGCCGTCGGCGCGAGGCTGGGCACGGTCACCGGGGTGGCATCATGATCGACCCCACCGATGCGCAGGAAGCCGGCCGTGGCGTCAGGCCCGTCGGTGCCCGCCTGTGCGACCTGCTTCACATGCAGGCCGGCGATGGCCGAGACCGAGGTTGGACCGGTGGGCCCGGTCAGCGAGAAGGAGAGCCGCTGGCCTGCCGCATCGCTCGAGACCCGGGTGGAGATGTCACCATCCTTCAGCGCATCCAGGCTGCCGGCCATCTGGCTGTAGCTGGCGAGGACATGCGGCGTGCGGCGCACGAAGCGCCGGCCGATGGTCGAGACGCCATCGAGCACCGCGAGATGGGCATAATACCAGGTGCGGGAGGCGCTGGTGCCATGCAGGCCGGTATTGGCGAAGACGATCTGCACCGGCTTGCCCTTGCCCGCGGTATTGGCCGCAGTGGCGGTGCTCTGCAGCACGCCATCGACATGGAAATCGATGGTGATGGACGCGCCGACCGCCACGCGCACGTCGATCCACTGCGGCTGACCGTTGGCGGCAATGTAGCTGGAAGCACCCTGCACGCTGGTGTCGCCGCGGGCCACGGCATGATAGCGATCGGTGCTGGCCACCGGCTGGATCTGGGCGATGCGCGAGAGGCTGGCATCGTAGACATCGAGGAAGTTGGCGCCGGCCTCGGAGATGCTCTCGCTGTCGGCATTGGGCGGCACATAGCGGAACCCCAGCCAGAGATCGCCCGCGGGGGCCGGGAAGGCGATCGAGAACGGGGCGACCAGTGTGCGCGATCCGCTGAAGCGGATGCCGTTGACGTCGAGGTTCGGATCGAAGCCGGCGGCGACGGTGCTGATCATTCCGGTGATGCCGGAGACGTCGGTCGGCTGATGGCCGAGATGCAGGATATGGCTCATGGCAGCTCCAGTTCGATGTAGAGGGTGGATTGTGCGGCGGTGAGGCCTGCGCCGCCGCCGTGATCGAGCCAGGCCTCGGCCTCCCCGAGGCTGAGCCCCCTGTCCCAGCCGATCTCGAGCCAGGCCGAGACCTCGAAGAGGCGCAGATCGGGGTGCTCGTAGCCCAGAGGCAACACGCCGGGGGGCACGGGATAGCTGAACTGCGAGGGGAGAGACCGCAGCGTGCCACCGTCACCGGAGTTGCGGCCCTGGATCTGCGGATGGAAGCCGGGGCTTGCGGCGGCGGTCCAGGTGGCGGGGCCGCTGACCGGATCGTCGCGCCAGATGCCGTTCCGGCCGATCCAGAGGCGGGCGGTGGCGGGATCGAGCACGAACATCAGCACATCGCCCGCGCCGAAGCCGGGCAGGCCGGTCAGTTGCTGGGTGGCGGTGGCATTGTTGGAGGACCAGAGGGTGCCATTGCCGCGCCAGCCGATCGAGCCGAGCGTGATCGGGTTGAGGCCGGCATTGTAATCCTCGCGCTGTGCGGCGGAGACGATGCCGATATAGCCATCGAAACTGGCCGCCCCACCGGGAGCGCAGAGGACTTCCCAATAGCGCCGCCCGTCCGAGGGCAGGATGGCCTTCGCAGTCGGCACCCAGCGAAGGTAGTTGGCGCCGCCCGAGGTGTTGAGGGCGGTCTGATTGCCCTCCGACAGCGTGTAGCCCGCGGGGCAGCGGGTCACGTCGAGCTGCCAGGCGGTGCCGATGTCCACCGGCGGCGCGGCAGAACCGCCCTGCGCCAGGATCGCGGCGCGCAGCATCAGGAGGCTCATGCGACGGCTCCTGCCAGTGCGCCCTGGATGACCCAGGCATCGGCGCCGCGCTTGACCAGCGCCACGCCGGACCAGGGACCGTCGAGGGCGACGGAGCCGGCGGTGATGCCATTGAGGGAGACCCCGGCGGCGGCCTCGACGGTGGCGATCCCGGTGCCGATCTGCGTGACGTTGATCAGCGTGCCGGTCTCGAAGGGCACGCTCGCCTCGTCGGGGATGGTCACGGTGACGGCGGAGGAACCGGTGGTCTCGAGGATGCAGCCCTGATCGACGGGTTCCAGCACATGGCTGGGGACGGTGAGGGTGCGGATGCGGACCACGCCGGGGCGCGGCACCTCGACCCATGATCCGGCCGTGAAGCGGACATGCCTTGCCTCGTCCTCGACCCAGACCTGCCAGCCTTCCTGCGGGGTCAGATGGACCCATGCCGCTGCCCCGGCCGGCGACTGGTCCCAGAGCGCCAGCGCATTGGCATTGGCTCCGGCCGCAGCGGGCACGATGGCGATCTGGCCCGCGCTGCCGGTGGCGGGCAGCGCGGCACTGCGGGAGGTGACGCGGGCCTGCACCAGCGCCGAGACCAGGCGCAGGTCCTCGCTGAGGCTCATGCCCCAATCGCGCTGGCCGGGATCGTAGAAGGCGCGCAGCCCCAGTCCCGGCATGATCCGTTCCGGCATGCTCGTCCTCGTTGGTGGTGGGTCAATTGATCCGGGCGCGACACCGCAAGGCGCCGGGGTCCGGGGTTCCAGTGATCATGTCGACACCGCGGAGGGCGCGGCTATCCGGCAGGCGGGGCTCAGCTGCCCCAGAGGAAACCCCAGCCGCGATCCCAGCCGGCGGCGAAGGGGGCGGTGAGGCGGAACCGGCGGGCATCAAAGTCGGTGATCCAGCTGCCCTCGACGAGGCGGCGAGACCGGACGGCGAGGTCGATCTCGGCGGTGCGCTCCGGGGCGCCGAGTTCGGGGATGTCCTCGGGCGCCAGCAGCCAGCCGGTGCCGGAGCCGGCGTCGATCACGAGGCCGGGCGGCAGGACAGGCACGTCGGTATCGGGATCGATCCAGCGGATCTCGATCGCATAGCCGACGCCCGGCTCCGGCCCGATCGAGGCCGCGGTGTGATCGGCGATCACCGGGCTGGTCTGGGTCAGCCGGTCGCGATGGGTCCAGCTCAGGGCGAGAGGGCCGGTGACCAGCGCATCGACATCGGGGCTGTAGCTGCCATTGCCTTGCACGCGCCCCGGCGGCAGGGGGCGGAGGGCGCGGCGGTCGAGGGTGACGCTATCCTCAGGGGACAAGGAGAAGATCAGGGTACCCTGGCCAGTCTGGGGAAGGAGTCGGACGGCCAGTGTCTCGCCCGCCGCCCAAGCATCTTCGGTCAGCCGGGCAGATTCGTCAAAGAAGATCACCGGCGTCCCGGAGGGGTGGGCGCGCGGGACGGTGTCGAGACAGCCGCGGCCGAGAGTGATCGTCGTCGGCGTGATCCCGTCCACCCGCACCAACTCGCCGCCGATGCCGGCCAGGGTGCCGATCGCCACCTCGCCGATGTCGCGCCAGCCGGTGACGGCAACCGTCCGCGCCTCGGGATGGTCCGACAGCTCTGCAGCCAGCAGCACTGTCGGCGCGAAGGCCACCGCCCCCTCCTGGACCGGGCCGGTGCCGGGATCGATCCAGAGCTCCGCCGCCAGCGCATCGGCACTCGGCCGCTCGCCGGTGGCGATGAGGGCACCCGCGTCCGGGTCCTCGGCGAGACGCCGGTCGGCCTCGCTGTGGCCCAGCTCGCGGACGAGCAGCCAGTAGGGGGCCTCCGCGACCATGCGGCGCGAAAGCGCGCGCGGCGGGGCGGCGATGCCGGTGCCGGTCGGCATGCGGCCGCCGGCGATGGCGGTGGCGCCCAAGGCAAAGACATCCTCGGCGAGCTTGAGGCGGATGCCGTTGTCGCGGCCATCGCCCTGACCGATCTCGGAGATCCGCATCACCACGTCCTCGAGGCCGAGCCGGGCCGAGCGCAGCCGGATCACATCGCCCGGTCCGAGACCGGCGCCCGCGCGGGTGACCACGATCTCGCCGGTCAGGAGCGGCGCCGACAAGGCACGCAGATCGCGTTCGGCGACGCGCAGGGCGAGGCCCTGATAGCGAATCCCCGGATAGTCGAGCGTGGTGGCCAGCACCTCGCCCATGGCCTGGACCCGGGCGGTGTCGGTGACAGAGACCGCGCCGGTGTCGTCGGTCCAGGCATCGGTGAAGCGGATTGTGACGCTGTTGACGAGGTCCGACGGCGCGCGGCGGCCCAGCCGGCCCCAATCCACGACATTGGTCTCGTCGAAGAGGGGTAGGCTGGCCACCACGTAATCGGCGCGGATCAGCTTCAGCTCCCACAGGCCGGTGCGGCGGTCGATGAAGAGCGTGGCATCGACATGGTCGAGCACGCTGGCGATGAACTCCTCGATGGACGAGTCCTGCTGCCAGATCAGCGACAGGCCGAAGCCTTCCGCATGGAGGGTATCGGCAGCGGCGGTGAAGCTGGCGCCGATCTCGACGCTGGAATAGCCAAGGCCCCAGTCGCGGTTGGTGAGGCAGTCGCGGATGATATGGGCCGGGTTCATGTCCGGGCCGTTGCCGAAGGCGCCGCGCAGCGAGGCGACCAGTGCCTCGGGGTTGCCGGGCGGGATGACCGGCACGCCGTCCACGGGGGTGTTGTCGATCCGCGCGGTATGGCTGGTGTCGGCCAGCGCGATGTTGAAGCCGAAGATGTCGCAGGGCGGCAGGCTGCGGATGATCGCCAGCGCCGCATCGACGGAAGCTGCCGGCGAGGGTTCGCCGTCGGTGACGAAGATGACGATGCGGCGCTTCGTCCCGCTGCCGGCGAAGAAGGCGCCGGCCCCGCTGAAGGCGGCATCAAAACTCGTGCCGCCCGAGGTGGTGTTGGAGAGCCCGAGCATCCAGGTCTCGAGGGCGGCGTAATCCTCCGGCCCCATGTCGCGCCGTTCGATCGAGCCTGCCACGCCTGCATTCCAGAGCTGGATGCGGATGTCGTTCGGCCGGTCGGGATCGGTGCCGGCGGCGATCTCGCGGATGAGTGCTGTCACGCCGGCCTTTTGCGCCGCCATACGGGTTCCCGACATCGAGCCCGAGACATCGAGGGTGATATGGATGGCGGCATCGGAGATATTGGCCTCGGGCGTGATGGCGGCCTTCACGGGATACCATTGCGGGGCGCCCGCCTCGCCGGTCAGCACCCGGGTGACGCGCACCGCCCATGGCTTCAGATAGGGATTGACGCCGAGATAGACCTGCCGCAGCACCAGGCTGCAGAGCCCGCGAAAGCCGGGAACGTCACCGCCCATGCGGGCCGCCAGATAGTCGTTCGGCCCCTGGTCTGGTCCGCCCATCAGCACATCGACATCGCCGCGGATGCCGCCTTCGCGGCTTTCGCCGCCGAAGAGGTCGGGTTTGTCGATGCGGATGCGGCCACCGCCGGCGCCCATGTTGCTGGCGCCGGTCGTGGCCTCGACCACCTCGACCGATTGGGCGGCGAAGCTCAGGGCTTCGGGCAGGACGGTCCAGCGGGTGATGTTGGTCGCAGCATCATGGGTGACCGCCCGCAACGTGATGGTCTGGCTCGTGCCATCGGCCAGCACCAGTCGGTAGTCCTGCCCGAGGCGCACCCCCGCCCGGGTGCCGGGAAAGGTGATCGTGGCGCCGGCATCGCCTGCCAGGGCCGCGGTGGCGGCCATGCCCGCGACCGTGCCGATGCGGGTCTCGACGGCTGCGCCGCCGCCCGAGGTCGCGCCGCCGGTGGTGACCGACCAGGCGGTGCGGCGGTCGACGAGGATCTCGCGGATCGCATCCACGGGGCCGTGGCAAAGGGCGAGATGCATCCCCAGCGAATAGCGATAGCCGACGGTTTGCGCCTTGCTGCTACCGCCCATCGCTGGTCTCCATGCTCGGCATTGCCTGTGCGGTCACCTGTGCTTCCGCCTCCCGCGTCCTGGCCTGCGTCGTCTCCCGCGCCTCGGCCTGCGTGATCACCGGCTCCACCAGCGCATCGCCGGTGGCGCGCAAGGCGTCCGCGTCGATGCCCCGGTCGAGGAAGTCCTGCCAGTCGAGCCCGTGGCGGCGGAACCATGGCCGCACGCCGGCAAGGCAGTAGCGCGCGGCGCGCAGGTCCTGGATGGTGACGCGGGTCACTTCTTGCCGCCTTTCTTCCTGATCGGGTCCACCTTGAGATCACCGGCCCAGACCACATTGGGCCCGGTGATCAGCACCGTGCCGAAGACGACCGGGATCGGTCGTCCCTCTTCCGCCGTCGGCAGCGAGAAGTCGTCGAGGCCTGCGGCCTGGGGCTTCTCGACCCTGGGCCGCGGGCTCAGCGCATAGGAGATCGCCGAGAGCACCAGCCCGAGAACGAGCCGGGCGATGAAGGGCCAGACCATGGGGTGTCCTTCGAGGGTTGCGATTGTGATCGGGGTGGTCGGACGGCGTCTTGCGTGCTGCGTGCTTCGCTCAGACGATGGAGGAGCCGCCGAAGGGATTGCGGCCGGGGATCTCGGGAAAGCCGCCGAAGTTTGCGAGTTTGGCGAACTTGGCCGCACAGGTGGCGGCGCGCAGATCGCAGCCGGGGGCGATGTCGGCAAGGACGGGCAGTGGGTCACCGGTCTCGGGATCGAGCTCGGGGTTGGCGAGAGCGGCCGCCAGCTCCGGCATCGGCCGGGACAGGGTCAGGGTCGATCCGACATGGCCGGTGATGAAGCCGAGCTGCGCATCGAGGCGCAGCACGCCGCCGCGGAACCAGCCGTCGGGGTGTCCTGCCGCCTCCGGGATGGTCAGGGCATTGCCCGAGACGGCCGTCACCGTGCCGGTCTGCCAGTGATGGGCGATCTCGAGGCCGCAGCCGCGACCGTAGAGCGCATGGCGGCAGAGGCGCTGATACTTCGCCCTGACCCCGGCCCGGCGCAGGGTGCTGAAGACCGACTCACAGGTGAGAAGGATCCGCACCCCCTCGACCTCGGCCCCGACGACGCGGCCCTTCCAATGCGCCACGGTCTCGCCCAGCACCTGTTCATGGCCACGGAAGATGGTCAGGGTCACGGGCGTATTGCCCATGGGCGCGAGGAAGCGCCGCGCGAAGGGATGCGACAGCGGCCAGGTCAGTTCCAGCCGCCCGCGTTCGATCTCGCTGGTCTGCACCACATCGCCATGCGCCACCGCCGCAGCCTCCCAGGCGATCGGCTCGCCGCCGCTGCCCGCGCTCAGCCAATCCGTGGCCCGGCTGGTGAAGCGCCAGAGCTGATCGCCCTCGATGAACTGGTAGAGGTAATACGGGCGGCCTTCGCCGGGGGAGGATTCGATGTCGGCGTAGGTCATGAGAGGATGCCCGGTGGTCAGGAGGGGATGGGTGAGTGCCCGGTGGAGGCGAGGAAGCCCGCGACAGCAACGCGGCCGGGTGCCTGGTGGGCTTGCACGAAACTGTCTCGCTGCAGCCTGTGCAGGTTCTTGCCTGCGGACATAATTTCTCCCGACTTTCGTTCCATTTGGTACCCGACAGATTCTTCCGGAGCTTGCCGATGAGCGTTCTTGGGCCAGACAACGCCTTCTGGATTGATGGAGAATGGCTGAGCTGGGACAGCATTCCACACGAAGACGACGAAAGCTTCGAATGCAACCATCTGGCCAGGCTTGAGCACGAGGCTGAATTGCGCTGGCGGTATCCGAAAGCCGACATCGCGCTGGTTCCGGTGTTTCGCGACTTGCTTGAGCTTGCCGAGCGATACCATCGCGGAACCAGGAGGCACCTTCAGGTCTACGGCGATATCGGCGAACTGTTCGGTGCGATCGCCTTCGGCATCCGGCTGCATCAGAACTACGCCAAGGGCTCGGACGGGCGTCTTGGCAGCGACTTCGTCGAGGTCAAGACGATCACGCCGTTCAAGAAGAACGACACGGTTACGCTGCGGCTCGACAGGCACTTCAGCAAGGTCCTGCTCGTGAAGATCTCCGAGGAATTCGCCGTCTCCGGGCGTCTGATCGATCGAAAGGATCTGACAAGGCGAAATGAAGGCGTTCTGCGCGTGACCTGGAACCAGGTGAGCGAGCTGGGGCTCGGCTGGACCGATCACCCCGGCCGACACAGCTGACGCCCACCCCGACCCATAAAGCCTGCTTCACCCCACCACCTCCACCACCGGCAGGGTGACTTCGCTCGCGACAGCGCCATGCCGGATCTCGATCCGGTCGGCATCCGAGCGCACCAGCACCAGGAAATGCACCTTCGTCCCGATGGCCACCGGCTCGCCGAGGCTGGACGACAGCGTCAGCCGATGATCGGCACCCTCCGCGACGGCGGCGGTGATGGTGCGGAAGCGCAGCGCGGTCGGCATCTCCATGAGGATCGCGCGTCCGACATAGGCGGCCAGTTCCGCGACAGGTGCCACCCGCATCAGCGTGGATCCCGAGGTCATGGCGGCGCGCAGCTGCAGTTCGCGGCCCCAGCTTGGCAGCCAGAAGCTGGCCTGGCGACCGCGCAACGACCACAGCCAGCGCCGCAAGGCCCAGCGTTCGGCAGCGCCTTGCGCCTTCAGCGTGATCGCCTCGCCCCGCTCGAAGATGTCCCGCAGCGGCTCGACCATCACGGGGCCGTAGCCATTGTCGACATATTCGACGGCGCGGCGCAGGGTCGCGGTGATCGGGGCCCGGATGAGGCCCGGATCGGTCTGCACCGGGCGGCCGAGATAGGACGGCAACGCGGGCGCGGGCAGCTCCGGCGCATCGCGCAAGAGGAAGCTCGCGGTGACGATGCCGTCGTCCTGGCGGCGGCGGCTGATCTCGACCGGCGAGATCAGCACGGCCTGCCGCATGGGCGCGAGGGCGATCCGCGCCGCCGCGACCATGGCTGCGGGCAGTTGCGGCCCCAGCGGTTCCGCCAGCACCAGCCGATCTGGCTGCACACTGGCGATCTCGGCCAGGGAGACCTCGCCGCCATCCACCGCGATACCCACGGCCGCCTCCGCCCGGAAGTCCGACAGGGCGGTGTCGACGATGATCTCCACCGCTCCCTGCGCCACATCCGCATCCGGTTGCACCGCCATGTGCCAGAGCGGCACCCGCCAGTCTCCCACGAAGACCGCCCGCACCAGTTCCGCCGCCCGCGCCAGCCCGAGCGCATCGAGCCGATGCTGGAAGGTCACGATCTCGCGCGGGCGGGACCGGAGCGCAATGCGCTGTTCGGCACCGCGGGCCTGCAACACATCGGTGCGCCATTCCAGCACTTCGGTGATCTCCTGCGCGGCCGGGAACGGCCAGAGCGGTGACGGGCCTCCCACTTCAGGCATTGATCGCCCCCCGGTTGCGACGGATCACGTTCAGGATCGCCCGTTCACCCGAAGGCGTGGCGAGATAATCGCCGACCACCGAAGGGTCGAGGACATTGATGATGCGGGTCGACATCGAGGCTGCCGGAGATGCGCCATCGCCATTCATCTCCACCCCGAGCCTGCCGCCCCTGCCACGGCGCAGGGGCAGGATCGCCTCGGGCCCGGCCTCGCCCATCAGCCCGATGCCGCGCGCAAACGGAAACACCGTCGGCCGATTGACCACACCGCCACGGGCGAAGGCGGTCAGTTCCTGGCCACCGGCAAAGACACCGCCCCTGGCAAAGCCGAAGAGGCTGGCAAGGAAGCCACCCCCGCCGGCGCCGCCGCCGGAGAAGGCATTGATCAGCGCATTCTCGATCGGCTTGAAGGCCAGATCGATCAGCCGGGTGGCGAGGTTCTGGGCGATCCGCGAGATGGCGCTGGCGAAGCTCTCCCAGGTGAACTCGCCCGAGGTCAGCGCCTCCTTGATCGGGCCGGTGATGTCCTGCGCCAGACCTTCGGCCATCTCGCGGGCCTTCTCCTGTGCCTTGCGCACCGCCTCGGCCGCCTCTTCCCAGGCGGACTTCGCACTGTCGGCGCCCTCGCGCAGCGCCTTGCCCGCGCCACGACCGGCGCCGCCAGCCGCGTCTGCCGCATCCGCCGTCCCGTCGAGCGCGGTGCGGGTGCCGGTGAGCGCGGCCTCCGCCTCGGCACCGGATCCGGCAACTGCCGCCTGCAGGGCGGCCAGCGAGTGCAGCGGTGCGGTGGCCGCCGTCGCCACCTCGCCCATCATGTCGCGCAGGCTTGCCGCCTCGGCGCGGCCGGCCTCCGCCGCGGCGGTGAGGCCGAGATCGGGGACGGCGATCGGATCGCTGGAGAAGGCAGCATCAAAAGCGGCGCGCGCCTCGGCGCCGGCATTGGCGGCCGAGCCGGCAAAGGGGTTGTCGATCCGGCCGAGTTCGAGCGTGCCGATCAGCGAGATGCGCTTCTCTATGCCGAGCGCCTCGAGCCCGGCATTGATCCCTCCGAGGAAGGTGTCGATCCGGGCGGCCACGCCGTTCAGCATCGCCTCGACGCCGCCGATCAGCGCATTCGCCGCATCGTAGGTGAACTCACCAATCGCCGAGGGCAGCGCGGCCCAGAGCACCTTGATCGCCTCGAAGGCGCCCTGGAAGGTGTTGAGCGCGGCATTGCCAAAGCCCACCAACGCCTCGAGCCCGGTCTGCAGCGCGGAAGCAATCCCGGCGCTGATCTCGGCCCAGCCGGCGAGGATCGTGAGGCCAAGGGCCACCATGCCGAGCTTCATCCGCTCCCAGACCTCGCGGGCGAGATCGCCAAGGAGGCCGAGCGCGGCACCGACGCCACCTGCGCCCTTCACCAGCTGTCCGAACCGGTAGATCAGCTCGCCCGCGCCGACGATCAGCGCTCCGATGCCGGTGCGGATGAGGGCGCCGCGCAGCACGGTGAGCGCGCCGGAAAGCGTCAGCGTGGCGACACGGGCGGCGACGAAGGCAGCCACACAGCGGCCTGCCATGAAGCCCGCGAAGGCGATGCCGATGGCGGCAAGGCGTTCCAGGTTGTCACCCACGGCAATGAGGGCCGTCGCCACCAGGGAGGAGGCACCCATCATCTGGTCCCAGGTCCCGACCAGCTGCAGGGCGGCATTGCCGAGGAGCGTGAAGGCATCGCCAATGGTGGCCGGCATGCTGTCGGCCTCCTCGCGCAGGAGCTCGAGATTGCCGATCAGCGCCGTGCGGATGACATCGCCGGTGATCAGGCCCTCCTGCCCAAGTTTGCGCAGGCCGGAGACGGTGGTACCAAGCTCCGCCGCCAGCAGTTCGGCCAACCGCCCGCCGCTCTGGATCACGGTGTTGAGGTTGTCGCCCGAGAGCTTGCCAAGCGCCATGGCCTTGGAGAGCGCATTCGAAACCGAGGCCGCACGTTCGGCCCGCGCGCCGGAGACCACCATGGCATTGTTCAGCGCCTCGGTAAAATCGAGGCTTTCCGCCGTCGTCAGCCCCAGTTCGCGCAGCGCCGTGGCATTGGCAAGCCAGGATTCCGTGGTCTGGCCGAGGCTGGAATAGGTCCGCCGCGCCATCGAGGCCAGCCGCTCCATGACCGCCGCGCCGGCTTCCTGGCTGCCGGTGGCGAGATCGACGCGGCTGCGCAGGTCGGTCCACTGGTCGGCATAGGCCACGATCTGGCGCACCGAGAGGGCCCCGGCCAGGATGCCGGCAAGGCGGCGCAGCACCACGCCGGTCACATCCGCCTGCCTCTCGATGCGCCGGAAGCTCGCTTCGCCCGCCTCGCCGATGCCCTGGAACTCGGCCTTCACCTGCCGACCACCCTCGGCAACAAGGCGGACAGAGACGCGTTTCTCGGACATGGGTCATCGTTCCCGAAAGGGTGGCAGTGTCCGTCTTGAACTACGGCATCGAACGAGGGAGGTTCTGGACATGTCCGAGACCGCCATCCTGTCCCCGAAGTTCCAGATCGCGATTCCCGCGAAGACCCGGGCTGCGCGGGGATGGCAGGCCGGTCAGGTCTTTGCCCTCATCCCGAAGGGGGCCGGCGTCCTGTTGATGCCGGTACCGGAACGGGACGAACTTGCCGGCATCGCGAAGGGCGCGTCGACGGCAGGCTACCGGGACAGGGTGAATCGCATCTGATCCTCCGGCCGCGATGGTCACCGGTCGCCGGCCATCTGCTCGTTGATCTTCCTGACCATCACCGCCTCGATCTCGGGCAGGCATTCGGCGGCGATCCGCGGATCGACCCCGAGGGCACGCGCCATGGCAAGCGCCGCCGCCATGTCCCAGCCGAGCACCATGGCGCCGCCCGCGGGAGAGACCATCCGCAGCTGTCCGCCGAGCCGCAGCACCAGATCCCAGACCTGCCAACCCTCCGGCGTCAGAGGCCGGTTCAGCCGGGCCGGGCAGTCCGGGCACGGGCCCTGGCAGGCCGCGCAGTAGCTGCCGCCCCCGCCGAAATGCCAGTCGGCAAGGGCGGTGAGGCGTTTTTTTCCTGCTCCAGCATCAGATGCGGTGCAAGGCAGCGGGTCTGGAACGCCTCGAACACCGGCCAGATGTCCAGAAGCGCGTCGATCCCCTCCGGGCTGACGGCGACGGGCTTGCCATCGGCATCACCGACCCCCTCCCAGCCGGTGACCACGCGGCGCGCGACGGCTTTCGCCATGGCCAGCGCCGTCTCTTCCTTGCTCGCCCCTTCGGGCAGCGCCTCGACGGCGGGATCGTTGCGGGCGGCGACCATGACCGCGGTGGTGACGGGCAGAACGGCCAGCCGCAGGCCGGACCCGAGATCGAGCCATTGCGGCGCGCTGGAAAGGTCGAGACGGATCATGGTCAGTATTCCTCGATGTCGTTGACGAGAACGGCGGTGCACATCCGCCCGAGCGTGGCATCGCGGGCGGCCTGCCAGTCGAAGCTGGCCTGGATGCCCTGCGGCCCGCCGATCTCGATGCGCGGGCGCGGCAGATGGACGGCATGGGCGGTGAAGGTAAAGCTCGGACCCGAAGGCAGGCTGTAGGAGAACTCCAGCGTGCAGGGATCGCCGGCGAGGGCCTGGTTGACCAGCAGCTGATCGGCAAAGCGCACCTCGATCTTGCCGGTCAGCGCCGCAAGGCCGGGGTCCGCCCCGTCGATCATGCCGTCCGAGCGGATGGTCTCCACCCGGTCGAGGCTGTTGGCATAGGTGATCTCGGCCGAGATGACATTGCCGAGGGCCACTCCATTCCGCGTGATCGCCCCGTTGAAATGGCCGAAGCGGATCAGGTCCAGCTCCGCCGGTGTACCTGCGCCGCTGGTCGTGGCCACGGCCTCGCCCTGCGCCACCAGGCTTGCCGTCGCGGTCAGCAGCCCCGAGCGCTGCATCTGCCAGGAGAGCGTGTCGAGCACGCAGCCCGAGTACATGGCGTAGCGCGGCACCTCGGGCATCGCGGTCTCGATCGACATCGACGGCAGGGTCCAGGACCCGGACTGGAAGGTATGGGTATATGGGCCCGGTGCGGTGCCGGTGGTGACAGGCGCGCCGAACGCCGCCTTCAGCCAGACGCCGAACGCCGCAGCGTCGATCGGCATCACGATATCGCCGTCGGCCGTCACCGCATCCTTGATCGGGGCCAGCGGATCGCGGCCGTACCCCAGCAGTTCCGAGTTCAAGAGCGGCTGCTCGGAGCCGAGCGTGGTGCTGGCAAACGGCATCCGCGTGTAGCCGCTGCCGGGCGGTGTGCCATAGGTCGTCTCGAACGCAAGCGCCATCCGCGCCCGCGCCCCTTGCGCGCGTGCCATGTTCGGTCATCCTTTCTGAAGGTTCTGCCGGCGCGGACCTTGTCCTGCCGCATGCTCTTCGGCCATTATCTACCGGTGATTGCTCGTGTTTCTCGGCGCAGCGCGCTCTTCGTCCTCATCCTTGCCGGGCTTTCTGCCCTGCAGCCCGCGCCTGCTGCCGAGGCCCGTCAGGCGACGGTGCTCGAGGCCAGGGTCTCGAAGATCCTCGATGGCGACACCTTCACCCTCAGCGGCGTGTCGCGCCGGATCCGGGTCTGGGGGCTCGATGCCCCGGAAAGGAACCATCCGGGCGGCAGCGCGGCCACGGCCACCCTGCGCAAGCTGATCTCCGGCAAGGTGCTGCGCTGCCAGCTGCGCGACATGGACCGCTATGGCCGCCATGTCGCCCAGTGCGTCCTGCCCGATGGCCGCGACATCGCCGCCGAGATGATCCGTGCAGGCGTTGCCACGGAATACTGCCGGTATTCGCGCGGGTATTACGGCACCTGCTGATCGCAGCGGGCCGGACGTCAGGCCAACGGGTCGGCCGCGGAATAGTGCAGGACGACCGGAATGACGGCCGCCTTCAGGCTGGCCGCGCCGTCCACCGGCAGATCGACCGGCTGCGGGGCCTCCGCCTCGACCCAGTCGCACAAGCCACCCAGCGTGCGGTCAGCGGCAAGCGCCGCGCCGATGCTGGCGCAGAGCGTGTCGAAGGCTGCGTCACGACTGGCACCCTGTACGACCGCCTCGATCTCGGCGCGGTGCTGGTAGTGGTAGCGCAGGGGCGACAGCGTCACTTCCGGCTCGCCGGGTTCGCCGTCGCGCAGGATCAGCAGCCCAGCTGTGGGCACACGCTCCGGCAGCACCTCGCCGCGGAGCGCGGTGGCGGGCAGAGCGACAAGCCGCGCATGCAGCGCGGCGAGGATGGTTTCGCGGGGGGTGGGCATTTCACGGGCCTTGGCTCAATTGTGACTTCTGCGACGGAGGTCGATATGCTAAGGGTAATACCTGTTAATACTCATCCGGAGTTGCCCCGATGAACGCCGTCCGCCCCATCGCCGTAAAACTCGATCAGGACACCCGCGACCGCCTCAAGCGGCTGGCGGATGCGAAGGACCGCTCCACACATTGGATGCTGCGCGAGGCTGTGGCGCAATTCGTCGAGCGCGAAGAGAAGCGCGAGGCGTTCCGGCAGGCCGGGTTGCAGGCGTGGGCGGAATTTCAAGTGACCGGCAAGCACGTCACCCATGACGAGGCCGATGCTTGGCTTGCGAGGCTGGAAGCAGGCGAAGATGCGGTCGCTCCTGAATGCCACAACTGATCTGGTCGCCTGCAGCGCTGCGGGATGTCGAAAGGCTTTACCGCTTCCTTGCCGGGAAGAACCCCGATGCCGCGCGCCGTGCAGCCAAATCCATCCGCGAGGGCATGAACATCCTGCGCGACCAGCCGGGTGTCGGGCGTCCGGTCGAGGAAATGGAACCGGAGTTTCGCGAATGGCTTATCCCGTTTGGCGACAGTGGCTATGTGTCGCTCTACCGGTTTGATGGCGAGACGGCGGTAGTACTGGCCGTGCGCCATCAGCGCGAGGCTGGCTACTGACGGGAAGGGTCGATCACATCTTTCTCTCCCCCCACCCCGCCACGATCAGCCCCGGCACCGCATCGCGCGCCCGTTCGGCATCTCGCGCCAGATCCAGCCGCTTGCGCAACCTGACCTGCGGCACCAGCAGGAAGATCGGCACCGAGGCAAGGCCCCGGCCGGTCCTCGACCGTGATGCCACCGCGCGGCCCTTCGTGTTCAGCCGCCCCTCGGCCACGAGCAGGCTCGGGCCGGCGCGGCGGTAGACGAAGCGCAGGCGCAAACCCGTCCGGCGTTCCCATTCTCCGGGGGTGATCTTGCCGCCGCGCGTGGATTTGCCCGCCGCCGCCGTGGGGATCGCCAGCCAGAAGCCGGTTTTCGAGCGGATCAGCGGGCCGGTGTCATGGGCGCCGACGATCACCGGCGCCTTGGACCACACCAGCGCCGCAGCGTTGAGGCTGGCGTGCCCCTTGGGATAGCTCTCCGACCGGATGCTACGCGCGAGCCGCGCCCCGAGCCCCGCGCCGGTGATCTGGCCGCGCCAGGCGGTCTTGAGCCCCATCCCGGCCTCGCGGATCGCGGCCGAGACCGCGCGTTCGCCCGCCGCGATCTCGGCCGCCATCATCGCTGCGATGTCGGGATCGAAGTCGAGCTTCAGTTTCACGAGGGCCTCAGATCTACGGTCCAGACCAGCCGCTCACGGTCGCGGACAGGTTCGCCCTGAATGAGGAAGACGTCGCCGTCGATCTCGATCCTGTCGCCCGGGCGCGGGGCCGGCACCTCGGCCACCCGCAGGTCAACGCGTGTGGTCTCGGACCAGAGCCGGGCATCGCCGAAGTCGGTGACGACATCGGCACGCCGGGCGACGATGCGCACCAGCACAGGCGCGCCGCCGTTGGCGACATAGACCGCATCCCGCGCGATGTTCAGATCTGCGAAGAGTGTGGCCAGCGCGGCAGAGAGGGCGTCTGACATGTTTCTCTTTCCTCAGAAAGGAAGTGATACTATGTTTGCATCAGACAGGAGGAAGCCATGACCCTTTCTCATCAGATCGCCCGGAGTCCCGCGGCTGGTGCCGTGCTGACCAAGGCCGCGCTGCGGGCGGCAGACCGACTTGGCCTGTCGGGCCGACAACTGGCCGACATCGTTGGCGTCTCCGAGGCGACCGTGTCGCGCTGGAAACGGGGCGAAAGCCTGCTTGAGCCGGGGTCGAAGCCCTTCGAGCTTGCGGCCCTGCTTGTGCGGACCTTCCGGTCGCTCGACGCGATCACCGGGGGTGACGAGGCGGTGGCGCGACGCTGGCTGGCCGCGCCCAACACGGCGCTCGCGGCACGCCCCGTGGAGCGGATGGCGCAGGTGCAGGGGCTTGTCGATGTCACGGCCTATCTGGACGCAAGACGCGCTCCGCTCTGAAGCGCGGCCCTACGCGGGCTCTGCCTGGCGGTTCGTCGAGGCCCAGCATCGGGTCTCGACCCTGAAGCTCGTCGACAACCTCGCCGAACAGGCCACACTCGAGGAGATCCTCGAGGCGACCAAGCCCCCTTTGCCCGAGGAATGCCGTGCGCTCGACTACCTTCTGGCCACGCCCTTCCGCTATCGACCCTATCCGGCGGGATCGCGGTTCCGCAGGCCGGGGCTGACGCCCGGGGTCTGGTATGGCGCCGAGGCGCCCGAGACGGCGGCGGCCGAGATGGTCTTCTACCGCTTCCTGTTCTACGCCGAGAGCCCCGATACGCCCTTTCCCGACGATGCTGCCGAATACACCGCCTTCTCGGCAGAAGTCGCAACGCCCGTGGCGCTGGACCTGATGGTCGGGGGTCTCGATGTCGACCGTCAGGTCTGGACCCACCTCACCGACTACGGCCCCTGTCAGGCGCTGGCCGAAGACGCGCGTGCGATCGATGCCGGGATCATCCGCTACCTGTCCGTTCGCGATCCTGCCGGAGGCGCGAACCTCGCGGTGCTGACCTGCCACGCCTTCGCGTCCCCGCAGCCGGTCGAGCGTCAGACCTGGCGCATCCGGATCGGGCCAACCGGCGCGCAAGCCCTGCGGGAACATCCGCGCCTCGGGCTCGAGTTCCCGACCGACAGCTTCGCCCCGGACCCGCGTCTTGACGACATGATCTGGAACCGCCCCCGCGCGCGGTGAAGCAACGCGATCACGTCCGCCGTGCGCTGCGCAGCACCTGCGGGCGGGTGCAGACCGGCAGCGGATTGCTTTCGATCTCGAGGCGCACCCATTCGTCGCGGTCCCGGTCGGGGATCATGCGCGCATAAAGCGGCAGGCCGAGCGTGTTGACCGTCTCGAAGGTGTCGGCGGGGGCATAACAGATCTCGAAGAGGCCCTCGACGCCCTCCGGATAGAAGTAGGCTTTGTCGGTCGGTACGCCGAAGCCGAGGCCACCCCGGTAGCGGCGGAAGCTGATGCCGCCGAAGCTCACTTCCTCGCCCACGCGGCCGCGCAGATCTGCCGCGGCGGCGGTGTTGAGATAGGTCTCGCGCACCTCCTTGTGGGCCACGAGATCGGCGAAGAAGGCCGAGCCGCATTCGGCGCGCAGCTGGACCTGACCGGCGGCCAGCCCGCCAAGGCTGTCCTCGACGCTCTCGATCAGCGCCTGGCAGCGTTTCCTGAGTGCGCCCGAGGCCGGGGTGGCGTTGTCGAGGTCGAAGTCGACTTCCGTGGCCGGCGTGATGCCGAATTCGGTGTGGTAGTTGATCACCGTGGCCCCGTCCTTCGGGTCCTTCACCACGCCCTGGATGCCGTTGAAGAGGTGGAACTCGAAGGTGGCTTCGGCGTCGTTGCGCAGGCGGCCGAGTTTGCGCGCCACCTCGGTCTGCACCTGCTGGACCGCCGTCTCCGAACCGAAGTCGCGGATGCCCTGGATTTCCGAGGCCCAGAGCACGTCCTGTTTCTTGAACTGGCGCACGACGAAGGCGCGCATGTCGCGGCGCTCGGGGATCTGGCTCTCATAGGCCGAACCGCGTTCGGAGAACGGGATCAGCGAGAGCGTGCCGTCGCGGCTCTCGATCATCACGGTGCGCGACCGCACGCCGCGCGCCCCGAAGAGCCCCGACCCGGACAGGATTGCCGGCTTGAAGGGGATGTTTTCGAGCGCGCGGGTGAGCTCGATGATGCTGAAGGCATCGCCTTCGAAGATGTCCATGCTGGCCATGGGGCTGCCTCCTTGCGGATATCGGATGGGGACGGCTGCGCGGGATCAGCGCAGCAGGATGCCGAGGGTGGAAAGGGCGGTGGTGGCGGCGGTGATCTGCGCCTCGGTCGCGCCATCCGGCCAGATGACCTCGTGGCGGTTGACGATGGCCGGGCCGCGCAGGACGACGACGCCCGGGGCATCGGCATCGGTTGCGTCCACCGCACCCCAGAGGATCCCGGCTGCGGTCTGGCTACCGTTCGTTGCGGCGGGGGCGAGCTGGGTGAACTTGCCGCCCGTGGTGATCTTGCCGAGCACGGTGCCGGGAGCGAGGTTTCCGGCGCCGGACGCCAGCGTGACGGTATCGCGGCTATAGTCGCGGAAGGCTTCCCAGACGAGAAAGCCGCCCGCGTGTCTGCCTTCGGTGAGCGTGGCCATGGGGGATCATCCTTTCGGGGTGAAGGTGCGGGCGATGACATCGCCCCAGGGGCGGGCGCTGCTGCTGCGCCCGGGTTGCGGGTGGTGCGGGGCGATCTGCGGCGCGGCCTCGGCCCTTGTGGCGAGAAGGCTGGCCCTGACCGCATCGAGACTGGCGTCCTGTTCGAGAAAGCGCCCCGCCATCTGCGGCTGGCCTGCGAGGTGACAGAGGTCGATCACGGCGCGGGCATGGGCGATGGCTTCAGCGCGGACGGCGATGGGGTCGATGGCAAACGGCACAGGGTCGGGGCTTGGTGGCGTCACCGGTTCCGGTTCGGGATCGCCTGTGCGAGCGGTAGCGGCGTCTCCGATGTTGTCTTCGGCCCCCTCAAGCCCGTTCGGACCTGCCTCGGGAACCGGATCAGCGATGGCTTGCGCCAGCACAGGCGGCGCATTGCGGAACCGGGCGATGTCGAAGCTGGCCGCGATCCGCACCGGCGCGATCATGCGGGTGGCGAGGCCCGCCTCCAGCGCATCCCCTGCATCAAACCAGGTCTCGGCTGCCATCAGGGCCGCGATCTCCTCTTCGGTGCGTCCGGACCGCGCGGCATAGCCGCGGATCATGCTGCCCGCGATCTTGTCCATGGTGTCGGCCATCTCGCGCATCTCGGCAGCGGTGCCCATGACCAGCCCCGCGGGGTCGTGGATCATCAGGAAGGCGTTCTCCGGCATGACGATCTCGTCGCCCGCCATGGCGATGTAGCTTGCGGCCGAGGCTGCGATGCCGTCGATCCAGACGGTGATCGTGCCTGCGTGTCGCTGCAGCGCGTTGTAGATCGCCACCGCGTCGAAGACCGAGCCGCCGGGGCTGTTGAGGCGCAGGTCGATCGGCACCCCGTCGGGCAGTGCGCCGAGTTCGGCAAGGAACCCCTTGGCGCTGACGCCATAAGCGCCGATTTCGTCATAGATCAGCACTTCCGCCCCGGAGGCCCGGGCGCGGATCCTGTACCAGCTGTTCATCCTGTCACTCCTGTTCGGGTTGCGCGCCCGCGCCGGACCCATCGGTTTCCGGGTCGGGCAGCCTTGCGGGCGTGGCCCGCGCGCCTTGCGTCTCGCCGGGGCTGGTCCGGTAGCGGAGGCCGAGTTCGGCCGCGCGCTTTGCGTCGGCGGCGTTCTCGCGGTCAACCTCCTCGACGTCGTAGCCGGTGGCTTCGACCACCTTGCGCCGCGAGGTGATGCCCGCCTCCATCGCCAGCACCTGCGCCTGGATGTCCTTCAGGGGATCGACCCAGTCCCAACGCGGCGGGATCCATTGCGCGGCGCGGAACCGGCCGGGTGCGCCCGTGTAGCCCGGCAGGTCGAGCACCCCCGCCAGCACTGCGGTGTCCAGCCAGCGCGCCCAGACGGGGCGGCAGAACTGGTGCACGATCACGCCATGCTGCAGCTGGCCGATGCGGCGGCGGAACTCGACCAGTTCGGCCCGCAGGCTCGAATAGTTCGCCTGCCGCACATCGCCGGTGACCAGATGATAGGGCAGTCCCAATGATGCCGAGACGGCGAGCAGCGTGCGGTACTGGAACGCCTCGTACCCCCCGCCCACATCGGCCGGGCTCGAGAACTTCACGTCCTCGCCCGGGAGCAGCACCTGCATGGTGCCGGGCTCGAGGCTGGCAATTGCGGCACCCTCGGGGTCGGCGGCGCCTTCGCCCATCATCGGCTCCTCGGGCGCGGTCTTGGTGATGAAGCCCGCGAACATCGCCGCGGTCTTCTTGCGGTCAAGTTCCGCGTCATCGTACTGGTCGAGCAGGAACAGCCGCACCATCGCAGGCGCCACATGCGGCAGGCCCCGGATCTGGCCGGCATCGATGGGGCGGTAGATGTGCAGCACCTCTTCGGCTGGGACGCGCACCGTGTCGGGCACGGCCACGCGCTGGTCGGTGCTGTCACCGGGATGGCGACGGCGGAAGTGATAGGCCACCCGCCGCCCGATTGCGTCGAATTCGATCCCGCAGCGGATGCGGTTGCCGTTCGGCGCGGTTTCCGTCTTCTCGAAGGGCAGCATCTCGGATTGCAGCAACTGCAGCTGCAAGGGCACCAGCAGCCCGTCTTCCGCCCGGCGCGGGCGCAGGCGCACGAAGCACTCGCCCGCCACGAACATCTCGCGCGCCACCATGGCCTGCAGGCCATAGAAATCGGTCAGCGCGTCGGCATCGGCCTCGTCCGTCCAGGCGAGCCAGAGCTTCTGGACCCGGTCACGAACACCCGCATCCTCGATCAGCGACGACGGCTTGATCCCGTCGCCGACGAGGTTCGCCGCAAAAGCCTCGCAGGCATTCGCCGCATAGCCGTTGGTGACCACCAGCTCGCGGGCGCGTGCCAGGAGCCTTGGGCCGCCCGATGCGACGAGCGCATTGATGTTCTCGAGCGGCGGGTTCCAGCCCCGCAACCGGCGCCTGGCCATCGCCCCTTCGAGGCGGGCGCGCACGGCTTCAGGGCCGCCCGGTGTCGGGCGGCGGAAGAGGTCGAACAGACCCATCTTGTCAGAGCCCCTTGTCTGTCGTCACCCGGATCTGGCGCACGATCCGCCGCCCCTCGGCCGCGGCGATCTCGCGGTCCAGCGCCTCGATCGCCCGGTCGATCTCCGCCACGCTGCGATAATCCACGGTCTTGCCGTCATAGCTGACCCGCGCCACGCCCGAGGCGCGCTGCGCGGCCAGCGCCTCGCGGCGCGCGCGAAGGTCGGTGATTGTCGCCATGACGGCCTGCCTCTATCCTGCCCACGACCCGTCCCGACCAGGCCCGCCATGACCGACCGGATTGCCCGCCTTCGCATCGAACTTCTGCATCTCGAGCCCTGCATCTGGCGTGAGCTTGAGGTCAGCCTGACCACCAACCTGCGCGCCCTGCACGAGGTCATCCAGGCGGTGATGCCCTGGGAGAACTATCACCTCTATGACTTCCGGGTTGGCGACCGCGTCTATGGCGAACCCGATCCCGAGGACGCGGTCTGGGGCCGCAAGATCTATCAGGCCAAGGGCATGCGCCTTGGCACGCTGATCGATCGCGGCATTACCGAGTTCCTCTACACCTATGATTTCGGGGACGACTGGCAGCACCGCGTCCTTGTCGAACACGTCGGCGCGGCCGATCCCGATACCGACTATCCGGTGTTCGTCGCGGGCGAACGCACCGCCCCGCCCGAGGACGTGGGCGGCCCGTCAGGCTTCATGGACTTCTTCGAAGCCCTCGCAAACCGTCGTCATCCGCAGCACAAGGATATGGTCCGCTGGTATGGCGGCCCGTTCAACGCTGTGGATTTTGGCGCGCCCGAGATTGCCACCCGCGTTCGCGCGATTGCCATGAAGCGCAAGACTGCTCTGGACGCCTTCCGGCGTAGCCGTCAGACGCCCGGGCCGTGACCGTGGCCGGACTTCTCGTCGCCGACGCCGGATCACACGGTCCGACGACCACGCTGTCCGCGCACAATTGGACCCCATGCACAACCCGCGACACGCGCGGGAGCGGCCGCGTCAGATCTTCGCGTGCGTGCCGTCGCAGAGCGGGGCCTTGTCGGTGTGCTTGCAGCCGCAGAAGTAGGCCCGGCCGGTCTTGTCCGCCGTGTACTTGAGAGGCGTGAAGTCTGTCCCCTTGTGGCTGCCATCACAGAAAGGCTGCTTGCTGCTCTTTCCGCAGGCACACCAGAAGTAGGTCTTGCCCTCCTCGACATCCATCGCGAACGGGGCCTTCTGTGCGATCGTGGGCTCCGACATGCGGCGCTCTCCCTGATTGTGTTCGTCGTCACGCTAGTGGATGAGGCCTCCGCTGCGCAACATCTGTTGCGGCGCTCCGAGAGGAAACGGCAGCGTTACCCCATGTAGCTCGAGCGCACCGTCCTCCGTCGCGCCGATGGTCGTGCCGGCGGTTTCCCCGATAGACCGCCCGCGACCTTTGGGGCAGCAACAGCCAGTTGCTGCTCCAGGTCCTGCCAGCGGGCGTCCGGCCAACGGTCCGCCCCTGCGATCCAGGCGGCGGCGCGGGCGTAGACCCGGCAGTCCAGCGCCTCGTTGCGTTCGCGCAGCTTCTGCCATTCCAGCTTGGTGAAGCCGCGCTTGCCTTTCACGGTGACCAGCTGCTCGGCCGTCAGCTGCCTCAGCCATTCCCCATCCGCCCAGCCCGGCAGATGCACCGTTCCCGCCGGGAACGCGGCACCGGACGCGATCTCCTCCGGCGTTGGCCGCTCCTGGCGCAGGAAGCGATAGGTCTCGGCCTTGAAGGTCGAGGTTGCCACCGACCAGAGCCGTGCGCCGCGGCGCAGCCGTTTGCCGCCGATCGTGGCATCGACATAGGTTGGCCCCGTCACCGGGCTCGCGCGGTTGAATCCCTCGAGCCCCTTGACCGGGGCGACCTGTGCAAAGCCGACCTGACGCGCCCAGGCATAGACCGCGCTGGTCTCGTAGCCGGCGTCAATGGCCAGCCGCGCGATGGTCAGGTGCTGGCCGCTCGCATGTACCCAGACCTTGCCCAGAAGAGCCGTCAGCTTCTGCCAGCAGCCCGGATCGCCGGGACCGCCGTCGATGACGATATGGTCCACCAGCCAGCTTTCCAGGCCGCGTCCCCAGGCCCAGACATCGACCTCGATCCGGTCCTTCTGAACGTCGGCCCCGGCGGTCAGGAACAGCCCGCCCGCAGGCACCGTACCCGGCGTCCACGCTTCCCGCCGCTCCGCCAGCCGCTGCCAGTCGGGGGCTTCGCCGGTCTCGAACCAGGTCTCGCCGAGGATCGTGTTCCGGAACGCCCGCATCGCCTCGTCGCTGCCCTGTGCCGCCTCCCAGGACCGCGCGATGCCCGCCCAGGCCAGCCAGCCGATCGGCGAATAGAGCGCCGAGAGGTGATAGCCCACCGTCAGCGGGTCCGTCCCCGTCGCGGTCGCGCGCCATTCGCCTGCCGCCAGCATCGCGGTCTTGTGATGTTCGGCGATCGGGGCCTCGCAGCCCTCGCAGTGGTACTCTGCCGTTTCCGGGCGACCCTTGTCCCAGCGCAGGCGCTCGAACCGCAGCCATTGCATCGCGCCACACTGCGGACACGGCACGAAGAACCGCCGCTGGTCGCTGGCCTCGAACTCGCGCTCGATCCGGCTCAGCCCCCGGATCGTGGGGGTCGAGACCAGAAACACCTTGCGCCGGTGCGCGAAGGTCAGCGACCGGGCTTCGGCGAGCGTCACCGGATCGCCTTCCTCGTCGGCCGAGGCCGGATAGGCATCGACCTCGTCGAGGAAGATGTAGCGCGCCGGGGTCGAGCGCAGGCCCACGGCCGAATTCGCCCCGGTCATGATCAGGATGCCGCCCGCGAACTCCTTCGAGAGCATCGTGTTGCCCGCGTCGCGCGACCGCGCCGGTTTCACCTTCTCCCGCAGGTCGGGGCTTTCCTCGATCAGCGGATCGATCCGTTGGCGCGAGTTGCGCTTGGCCAGCTCCACCGTCGGCTGCACCGCCAGCATCGGGCCGGGCGCATGATGCATCACGAAGCCGATCCAGTTGTTGCCGGTTTCCGTGGCGCCGACCTGCGCGGCCTTCATGACCACGATCCGCTGCACGGCGCTGCCGGGCGAGAGGTGATCCATGATCTCGCGCATGTAGGGCGTGCGGGCCGTGCGGTACCGCCCCGGTTCGGCCGAGGCACGCGAACTGAGCCAGCGATGCCGGTCGGCCCAGTCCGAGACCGTCAGGTCCGGATCGGGGCGGATGCCCTGCGCCCAGTGCCGCAAGAGGTCGCTGGCGCCGTCAAAGGCCAGGATCCGGTCATCCAGCGCCAGTGCGTACCTCGGCAAGGCTGTCGAGTTGGGCGCGGACATGGGTTTCGAGAGCTTTCTGCATCACCGCCGCCTCCAGCCGGGTCCCGGGCCCAAGGCCAGCCGCCAATTCGGACGCCATCAGCGCCGCCACCCGCGCAGGCCAGGTCACCCAGGCATCGCGCTCCTCGCGCGCCAGGCGGAACATCAGCATCTCCGCGCGGTTCCGGTCGATCAGCTCGCCCTTCAGCTTCGCGAGCTTCAGCTTGCGTTCCTGCGCCTTCAGCACCTCGTTGGCGGTCTTGGCCTGCAGATAGGTCGTGCCACCACCCGCGACCGGCGCCGTCAGACCATTCTCCCGCAAGGTATCGCCAACGGCCGCGACGGCGGCCTCGGGCACAGGCTTCAGCTTCGGCGCGGGCGGCTTGCGGGTCTTGGACGGATCGGTCGTTTCTGCGCGACGCACGTCGCTGGCGGCCGCGTTGATGCTGCCGTCCGCGAACAGGACCAGCCGTCCGGCCTCCTTGGCTTTCTGGACCCCGCCCCGCGACAGCCCGACATGCGCGGCGTACTGGCGCTCGCTCATGCCCTGCATCGATGGCTCCGATTATCGTTCAGATTCATGTGCCTGTCTTGTTGATAAGCGCCGCGGACAGAGGGAACGTGTTTCCAGCGAAGCGATGCAACTCACCCGAGGAACACACCATGCCCCGCCTCAAGACCGACAATTCCAAGGCCCTCGACGCCTTCATCGCCGCCAAGGCCGAGATCGACACCATGCTGGAACGCCTCGCCGCCTTCAGCGCCGACCATTTCGAGACCAGCCCCGACGAGATCGATTGGGGGCATGTCGGGACGCTGAAGCACTACGCGAGCCTGCTGCGCCAGATCACCGACAGCGCGTTCAGGGAAGGCGAACGCGCGGATTGACCTCCAGCAAAGCCGAAACGCTCGCCGCGCGCCCGCGCGGCTCGGGGTCGTAGGAGGGCTGCGACGGTCGCGGCCCCGAGCACGGAGACGACCCCATGACCCAGATCCAGCTGACCGATACCCAAGCCGTCATCCTTTCCGCGGCCTGCGCGCGCGACGATGGCGCGATCTTTCCCGTCACCGCCAAGCTGAAGGGCGGCGCTGTCGGAAATGTCTGCAAGAGCCTTCTGAAGCTCAGGCTGATCGAGGAAATCCCCGCCACCGACCTCAACACCGTCTGGCGGCACGACGAGGCGCGCGGCCCGATCACCCTGCGCGCGACGCCGCTGGCACAGCGCACGCTCGGGATCACGGAGGCCGATGCCACCAAGAAACCATCCGAAACCGTCATCGCACCGATCCAGCGCCGCAAAGGCACCAAGCAGGATGCGCTGATCGAGATGCTGCGCACACCGGGCGGCGCCACCATCGAAGAGATCGTCGCCGAGCTTCACTGGCAGGCTCACACTGCGAGGGGTGCCCTGTCCGGGGCGTTGAAGAAGAAGCTCGGGCTGACGATTACCTCCGAAAAGGTCAATGGACGCGGGCGGGTCTATCGGATCATTTGATCGAGGCGAATCCTGTGCCGCTGCCCTTTCCGGGCGGCGGTGCGTCGCTCATGACACCGTGCCTTGCTGCGGCGCTGACGCATTGTTTTTTTCGCAGCACCTGCAACCGGATTTCCCGATGCCCGTGGCCAGTTGTCCGAGATCAAGGACCTGACGGCGCCTTTGCGGTAGAAAGTCAGAAATATGCGGCATGAAGCTTGGCCGGAGTACCTGACTTGCCGGAACCGGGAGCGTGCCGCCAGCCAGAGGAGATTGGACATGCCTCCACATTGCGACACCATGGACGGGCCCGTCGTCACCGCCGCCCGAAAGGCGCTGGAAACGAATGACGTAACCATCGCATTGGCTTATGTCCCGCAGAGCGGCGAAGGTGAAGTTCGAGCGGCGTTCGACAGGGTTCAGAAGGCCCGCAAGGCAGCACCGGAGGCGCGCGAGGTGGCCGATCTCTACTTCTACGAAACCGTTGTGCGCGTGCATCGCGCCGGTGAAGGGGCCGCATATACTGGACTGAAACCGGCCGGGCTGGACGAAGGGCCGGTGATCCCTGTCGCAGAGAAAGCGATCGAGACCGGTTCACCGGACGCGCTGATCAGGATGCTGACCGAGACGTTGCGTGAACAGATCGAGCATCGTTTCACGCACATGATGAGACTGCGTGACCACGACCCACGCGACGTCGCGAAGGCCCGGGCCTATGTCGAGGCGATGCTTGGCCTGCAGGTCTATTCGCACAAGCTCTACGGCGCGATGAAGGCGGACGCCCACGAGGGTCATTCCGGCCACAAGCACGGGTAGTTCCCGGACAATGCGACCTGCTCACCTCGGCGTCTCGGAATCCCGACCGTACAGTTCAAACAGCCGCCCGAGCAGCTAACCACGCACCGGGCGGCGCCACCATCGAGGAGATCGTTGCAGCCCTCGAGTGGAGACCGCACCCGCTGAGGGGTGCCATCGCCGGGCCACTGAAAAAGAGGCTCGGGCTGACGATTACCTCCGAAAAGATCGCAGACCGGGGGCGTTGCTGCAAGATCGAAACAGTCACCAGCCTGTGACTTCCGGGTGACGCCTTGCGCCGCATGTCTCTGCGCGTGTTGCAGAATCATCCGCCAGCATGAGGCTGTCCCGCGAGGTCTTGCTTGCGCGAGACCTCGACTGCTCGAAGTGGCTCTGCCTGTGCCACTTTGTCTGCCTCGACTCGGGCCAGCCCTTGCGCTGGCCCATTTTTCTGCGGCCACCAGTGTTCGAACAACCGCCGCAGCACATAGCCCCGCGCCAGCGACACGACCGCGAACACCAGCCCGATCGCCAGATGCGCCGGCAGCCCGGCCTCGATCCCGAACAGGGGAAAAATCAGGATCTGCGTGGCGATGGCCAGAACGTAGCCGACGACAACGTTGGCCGCGGCCTCGACGAGCGACATGATCCGGGATTGCCTCATCGCAGCGCCTCCGGCAGGGATTCCAGAAAGGCCGTCACGAACTCCGCCGCGAGCGGCGGCACAATCGCATTGCCGTAGCCCCTGAGCAGCCCCATGCGGCCGGGTATCCCATCAGCCAGCGGGAATGTTCCGGGCTCAACCGGTCGCCAGCGTTCGTCCCGGCAAAGGAGCCAGTCCGGATCTCGCCAGACGCCGTCCGTCGCGCCGGTCCCCGTGGGATTGACGAGGGGTCCGTCCTGACCAGCAGCGCCACCGTCCTGCGGCTGGCATCGGTATTGCCGGCCGCATTGTACCTGTCCGTGGCCGGAGACCCGGCCATCGGCGTCGGCCATCCCGCCAGCCAGACCTGGCGGCCCAGCAGCGCGTTGATCGGCACGCCCGGGCATTCCGCGCCATCCTTGTAATCGCGCGCCGAGGCGGTGGCCCAGCCCGCCATGGTTTGACCCAAGGGCGACGGCGCCGAAGAACAGCCGCTGCCGGATATGCGGGGCGCCGATGCCCGCAGCCGGCAGATCGGCCGCCGCGACGGCGTAAGATGCCGCCTCCAGGTCAGCCGCCACAGCGTCGAACCACGCCCAGCCAGCCGCACTTTCAGCCTGTGGTCCAGCCGTTCGGCCAGATGGTCCGAGCACTGCCGCACTGGCGACCTGCTCGCCGAAGACGAGGCCGGGACGACAGGCGGCGACGAGGCGCAGGAAAGCGGGGGCGAGATGGCGGTCATCGTCCTGTCCCTTGCGTTGCCCGGCCTGACTGAAGGGCTGGCAGGGCGGCGAGCCGGTCCAGATCGGCCGGTCCTCGGCCACGCCGGCAAGGCGCAGCGCATGGGGCCAGCCGCCGATTCCGGCGAAGAAATGGCATTGTGTGAAGTCGCGAAGGTCGCCGGGCTCCACCTCGAGGATCGACCGCTCGTCCACCACGCCGTCCGGCAGGTGACCAGCGGCGATCAACTCCCGCAGCCAGGCGCAGGCCGCCGGATCGGCATCGTTGTAATAGACGGCCATCAGGCGGCAGCGTCGGCATCTGAGGCGACGGTCTCGCCCAGCCGTTTGGCTTTCACCTGCGCGAAGGTCCGGCCATCGCCATCGAGGATCGCGTCACGCCCGGTCTCGGCCTGCCAGCGCTCCACGGCGACATCGACATAGGCCGGGCTGATTTCCATCGCGAAGACGCGGCGGCCATTGGCCTCGCCCGCCATGATCTGCGAGCCGGAGCCCGAGAACGGCTCATAGCAAAGCCCACCCCGCACCACATGCTGGCGCATCGGGATCCCGAAGGCGTCGAGCGGTTTCGGCGTCGGGTGGTCGGGCCGATCGTCCTTGGCGAAGCTGGGCAGCGCCCATGTGGACGGCAGGGTTTCCTCGGCCACTTTCGGCGGTCGGTTGGGGCGGCGCCAGCCCATGAAACAGGGCTCATGCTTCCAGAGGTAGTGAGACCGGGTCAGCACGCCGCGGTCCTTTACCCAGATGATCTGCTGATGGACGAAGGCCCCCGCCTTTTCCCAGCAGGCTTCCAGCATCGCCTGGCGGCGGGAGGCGTGCCAGCAGTACCAGGCCGCATCCTCGGTGATTGCCTCGGCCACAGCGGCGGCAATGAACCCGTCATAGAGTTCGGCCCCCTGCGAACTGTCGTCCCAGGTGACGCCATAGGACTGCGACCAGTCTTTATTCCGTGTCGGGTGGTTCGAGCCGTCGTAGTCCACCAGATACGGCGGGTCGGTCGCGAACAGGATCGCGCGCTCGCCGTTCATCAGGCGGCGCACGTCATCGTGGTTCGTGCTGTCGCCGCAGAGCAGGCGATGGTCGCCGAGGATCCACAGATCGCCCGTGCGCGAGGCCGGATTGCGCGGCGGCTCGGGGATGGTCACCGGCGGCATAGAGCCCCCGGCGCCACCTTCTTCTTCCCCGCCCCCCTCCGGCACGAAGGCCAAGAGCTTGTCCAACTCACCGTCGGAGAAGCCGACCAGCGACAAGTCGAAATCCTCGGCCAGCAGGTCGTTCAACTCGGCCGACAGCAGCGCCTCGTCCCACGGCGATTCCGCGAGCCGGTTATCCGCAATCCGGTAAGCCCGGCGCTGCGCCTCGGTCAGGTGTCCGAGCACGATCACCGGCGCTTCCGTCAGCCCGAGCTGTGTCGCGGCCAGCACCCGGCCGTGGCCCGCGATCAGCTCGCCGTCCTCGCCAACGAGGCAGGGCACGGTCCAGCCGAACTCGGCCATGCTGGCGGCGATCTTCGCGACCTGGTCCGCACCATGCAGCTTGGCGTTCTTCGCGTAGGGCTGCAGGCGCGCAAGCGGCCAGGACTCGATCCGCTCGGGGGCGAAGGCGAGGGTCATGAGCATGATCTCTTTCGATAGGTTTCTGTCGTCTGCGGTGGATCCCAGGGCGCGGAATCCAGCGGCTTCCGAACTGGACTCCGGAGTCCAGCAGGTATCCACCTGCGGGGTCCAGCTAGACGTTTGATTTTACGAAGGTTTCAGACGTTTTTGGGTGGACTCTGACCGGGGTGGACTCCCAAAAAAACGGCCCTGACGCTAGCGAAGTTCCGGGCTTCGCCCGCCAGCATACGATTATTGCCAGGAAGGAACCGCCAACTCGCCGGGGCTGGACCCCGACCGGACTCTCGCTGGATACCGGAAGCCAGTGGCCCCCTGCCCCGCGCGCTCCTCTCCCGAGCATATCAACTTTCTAGCCCGGGAGAGGGCTTTCTGTCCCTTCGAAAACTGTCCGGCGGACAATTTTCTATCTGGCGCGAGCGGTTACGCGCCACTGGCCAGCGCGATCACCCGCTGCTTCGACAGGTTGCGGTTGAACCGCCGCTTGTTGAGGGTGAGCGCGATCACGGCGAGGCCGAATTGCCAGTGCTGATGCGCGGCCGACCGGTGCAGCCCTGCGGACCAGCAGATCTCCTTCCATCGCTCGCCATGGGCTTTCATCCAGACGATGCGACCGTCCACTGGCTCGAGGCAGGCAGTCCAGGTCAGCGTTTCCTCCATGCGGCTGATCGCCTGCGGCGAGGGAAGCACGCGCATCGGTTTGGGTTCCTGCCCGACCTTGTCACCAAAGCTGTGCAAGACCGCAGGCCAGGTGCTGAAGTAACCCTGCCTGCGGGGCTCGGGCAGACGCCTCAGGACGAAGGCGGCTTCGGCCAGGCGTTCCTCGACCAGCGCGGGGGTCCACACGGTCATCGCTGCACCTCCCGCCCGCTGGTGGCCGGGCCATAAAGCTTCTCGCCAAGCTGGCGCACCAGTTCCCGTTCGGGCCAAGTCAGGCGGTGATCGTCGAGGGCGACGGCCAACACGCGCTGTTCGCGCCAGCCATCACGCTTGACCTCATCGGGGTTCCGACGACGGCCGCCATAGCCTTTCGGCATGAAACGCATCCCGGTCATCGCAGGCCCCCCTTGGTCTCGAGTGCCCAGAACAGGATCGCGATGGCATCAGCCTCGTTGTCATCGGCGGGACTGAAGCCCCTTGCCCGGGCGGCGGCAATCATCGCCGCCTTGTCGGCGTTGCCCTTGCCGGTGGCGTGGCGCTTGATCGTGCCGACCGGGACACCCTCGTAGGGCACGCTGCGCAGTTCCGCCCATGCGGTCAGCGTGGCCATCAGCCCGCCATAGACATGGGCGGCGTCGGTTGCGGCGTGGCGACGGACCTCTTCGAACCAGATGGATGCGATGGGCCCGGACAGACGATCCAGCTCGCCCAGCCAGTTGGTGAACCGCAGATAGCGCATGCCACCGCCATCGAAGCGACCGGGAAGGAAGGAGACGGTGCCACTGGTGATCAGCCCATCAAGGCCATGCAGCGCCCACCCCGTCGTGGTGCCGAGGTCGAGGGCCAACAGGGTGCGGCCGAACCGGACGGCGGTCGGCAGATCGGGGATGGCCACATGGGGTTGGGTGGCGAAGGTCAGGTCAGCCATGGGGGGTCTCCTCTTCTGGTTGGCTGCTCGGTGGAAGGCGACGTCAGATTGGGAACTCGGCGTGATCGGGTCGGGGACAGGCCACGCGCGCGAACCCCCTGGGGGTGGGCGAGGGAGAACCCGCCTGCGGCGTTCTCCCCCACCCCCGTAGGGGGTGGTTTCACCCCCGAAACTTGGAACCCGTGTCAAGACACTGACAGAAAACAGGAATTCCAGTTTCGGGAGGTCGTTTTCGGCTGAACCTGCCGAAACTGGTTGCAGCGTAGCCGTTGCGGCGTCCGCGCAATCCTGCAGGGGCAGTTTCGGAAGCGGGCCCAAACTGGTCACAACTGGACCCTGCGTGGTCCTGCGTGAGGATGGCGAGGCAGTTTTGGCGGCGGGGCCAATCTGGTTCAAACTGGTCCCTGCGCATTGCCACGCAAAGCATTCGTCGGGGGCGATCATGGCCGTTCCCCCTCCGGATAGACCCAGACATGCGGGTTTTCGACCTCGAGGAGCGCACCGGTCTGCGGCGATTTGTAATGGGTCGGCAGCACAGCAACGCGGACAGGCGTGACTTCGCCGGTCTCCGGATCGACCTCCTCGCCGCCCGTGGGCATGACCATGCCCTCGACACAGAGGTAGCCGAAGCGCGAGCGGGAGGGCCCAAGGCCATAGTGGGCAGCGTTGCGAACAAACTTGACGGTGCCCTTGGTGGCCTGCACGCCGATCCGGTCCCGGATGGCATCCTTGCCGCCCAGACCACCCTTGTTCTCGAAGACCTCGGCAAACTGATTGGCGGTATAAAGTCGCCCCTCGGCCGCCTCCTCGAGCAGGATGGAGAGGATCACCTCCTGCTTGCGGACGCGCTCGGCGTCGTATTTCGCGCCAACCTCGGCGCGGACCAGGCGCTCGTTCATCGGGTTGATCTCGACCCACTGGCCGCCAACCTTGTCGATCAGCTTCGAGGGCAGCGCGGGGCCATTCCGGAGCTCGATCTCGAGTTTCCGCTCCGGTGCCTCCTCGTCCGGCCGGTGCAGGATCAGGCCGGAAGTGTAGAAGCCCCGGAGCGCGCTGGCGCCCGAGAGCGCAAGAAACGGGTCCTCCTTTACCTGGTGCTTCGAGAGCTTCTTGGTGTGGTGGACGAGGATCACGCCGCAGTCCGGGTTGACGTGGTCGCGCAGAACCTCGACCCGGTCCTTGAGGAAGAACATCATCGCGGCGTTGTCGTTTTCGCCGCCGCCGTCCGGGCCGCCATCGAAAAGGTTGCGGATCGGGTCGATGCAGATGATGTCCGGGCCCGCATCCGGGAAGGCCGCCCGGATGGCGCGCGCCACGCGCATGCTGCCCTCGGCATCGAGCAGCAGCTTCAGCTTCGGCGTCGCCACGAAGGTCTCGCGCGCGGCGGCCAGAACCCTGGCGGGCAGCGCGATCTGGCTCAGCCGTTCGCGCAGGTAGTGATACTGGATTTCGGCCTGCAGGTAGAACACCCGCAGCGGGCGTGGCGGGGTGAAGCCAAGGAAGGGCTGACCAGCGGCCATGTGAACGAGCCAGCTGATCGTCAGATCGCTCTTGCCGACCTTTGGTGCACCGCCCAGCACCAAAAGTCCGCCCGGCGTCAGCACACGGGGCGCGATGATGTCCTCGGGCATCGGGCTGGTATCATCCAGCAGCGCGCCGAGCGTGAAGGTGGGCATTTCACTGGGTGCGGGGGCTGCGCTGTCGAGGCGGACCAGCGGCGGCCCGTTCTTCTGGACATGCAGATCCCAGAGCCGCTCGGCGTCGCGCTGCAGGCGCTCGATCGGCCAGGAGGGACGCAGCATGGCGGCGTTGTAGCCGCAGATCGCCTCCCAGCCTTCGTCCTTCGACATCCGGCCTTCGTGAACCAAACGGATGAAATGCCCGATCGCGGCCGATGCACCCTCGAAGCGGGACCAGTCGTCCTGCCCACCCTCGCGCACCGGGGTCACGAGCACATCGTCGACGCGGGGCTTGTCCGGCGTGGCGAAATCCGGTGCCAGACTGATACCGGGTGCAGGAGGCATGTCGGCCACAGCCTCGATGAACTCTCCCAGATCCCGCTCGAGGCCCGCGTTCAGTTCGACGATCCGGACCTGCGTCTTGAGGTTGTTCTTGTAATAGACAGACCCCGCCACCCGGATCGGCTGGTGGGCCGAGCGGAAATGCATGTCGCCCCCGACCTTGGCGGCAATGTCGCCGCGCAGACGCGTGACGCGGGCGATGTCGCTGCCCTCGGCGGGCTCGGTGAGTTTCCACCAGACATGGGCCTTGCGCTGCCCCTCGGCCGTGACACCGCCGCTTTCCACGACCATGGTCGGCGACCCGAGGTGGCGTTCGAGATGGGCGCGCTTGGCGGCGATGTCGCCGCTGTCGATATCCACGACCACGGTCTGCATCTGCAGGATTTCCGCCGCCTTGGCCTGGCCGACTGCGGCGACCGTGCCGGGAATGACATAGACCGCAGCCCCCTCGCGCGACGCCCATGTGGCGAAGGTGGCCATCTTCCCTGCCGCAGCGGCATTGGCATCCAGCCAGATGTTGTGCGGACGGCCGTCGATGCCCTGCCCCTTGTCGATGAAACTGCGCACCGGGATCAGCCCGTCGCAGTAGCCGAAGACCACCTCCATGAACTGCGTGATCTGCTCGGGGTCGGGCTCATCGCCGAAGACGTCGGTCATCGGAGCCGCGTCGTTGAAATCGCGCCAGGGGTTGAAATGGACAAGATTGCCCGTCGATGCGTCGGGCGGGGCGGAGCGGTCTTCGTGATCGGCGGTCATGGACGCATCCTCAAGTGTCTGGGGTGGATCGGGCGGCTCGACGGGCGCGTTGCTCATCCGGGCAGCCCCCAGCAACGCGCGGCCCATGGGCAGAAGCGGCATTCGAAGAAGTCACGATTGGTGGCGAGGCGGGGAAGCAGCTCGCCCGCATCGGTCGCCTGCAGAATCCGGACGCCCCGGTCCGACATGCGCTGCGCGAGCCCTGCGTCGAAGGGCACAAGCTCGTGGTGCAGTTCGGCCGTGTCCTTGTTGATCGCCGTGAACAGCGCCGGATTGGCCGAAATGCCGGGGACCGTCCCTTCCATGTAGGCCTGATAGAGCGCGATCTGCGCGGCATAGACCAGCTTGGCGACAGCAACCCCGTCCTTGACGCAGGCCCGCCAGTTCTTGGCGTTCATGGTCTTGCATTCCCAGAGCGCGGGAACGCCGATGCCAAGCGGCGCAGGTGCCGACGCGATGATCCCGTCGACATGGCCCCGGATGCGGCCGCCCGCGACGGAAAAGCCGAACTGCTCGCCATCGGGCCGATTGCCCTTGCGGGTGTAGAGGTCGAGCCCGACCGCACGCAGCCAGCGGATCGCCAGATCCTCGAGCTGGTGGCCGATCGCGAAGATCCGCAGCGTCTGGCCGCCGAACTCCGCGCCTTCGTCCTTGGGCGCGCCCGCGAATTCGAACTGCAAGGCCCGCTCGCAAGCATGACCCAGCCGGGATGCGCCGAGATAGGTTCGGGGCGGCGTGGCCTCGCGCTCGGCGATCAGCGCGGCATCGATTGCGGCGTTGACGCGTTCGGCGATGCCGGGGCGGCGGTTATAGTCCAGCATGCGAACCCTCCCCATAGCTGCGGTGAGCGAGCCCGTGGCAGGTCGAGCAGAGCCATTCGACGGCAAGCGGCTTGGAATAGTCGTGATGATGTGCTTCGAGATCGGTCACGCAGTGGCAGCGCTGGCACCAGATCGGCACGATGATCCGGCATGACTTGACGGCACGCCCGACGATGCGGTGGGCGCGATCTTTCTCGGTGTGGCGCGCCCGATAGCGGCGCTGCGCCTCCCGGTGTTTTTCAGGATCCCTGAAATTCCGTGCGTAGGCGCGTTGGTATTCTCGACGGCAGTCGCGACACCAGCTTTGCAGGCCATCAGGGCTGCGGCGACGAAGGCCGAACTCGCATGCGTTGCGCGCGAAGCCGCACTTTGAACAGACCTTGGTCAAAACGGCACCTCCGCCGTTGCGGCGATGCGCGACATCTCGGCGCCGTAGCCTTCCAGCACCTCTTCGATCAGCGCCGTGACGTCGGCCGCCGTGAGATCGCGAAGCCGCTTGTCCCAGCCGATCCGGTCCATCGTCTGGCCCAGACGCTTCATCACCAGCGCGATGGCCGCGCGCTCTTCCTCGGTCATTCCCTGCATGGTCAGTCCTTTGCGATGGCTGGCCGCGAACCAAGCCTGGCAGGACATCGAGCAGAACCAGCGATGCTTGCGGGGGCGTGGTTTGGCCGGGTTGAAGAAGCCGAGGCCTTGCGCGGGACGCAGGCAGACGGCGCAGGGCTCGAAGCGTGGGTGCCAAAGGCGTGCACGGTCAGAATCCTGGTCGGGTGCAGATGCGATTTCCGCGACATGGGTCACGCCGCCCTCCCGATGTCCGGGCTGGCACGGCCAACGAGCTGGCGGATTTCGCGCTTGTTGAAACCGAAGGTCATCAGCGCCGAGGCGCGATAGCGGGTCAGGCCATAGTCCTGCCGGAACTCGGGCGGCAGATATTGCAGCTGCTTCTCGGTGGCCGCCTGCTTCAGCCAGCCCTTCGATTTGAAGGCACTCTCGTCGGTCTCGTATTCGTTCAGCCAGTCATCGGCCTGTGCGAGACAGACCGTCCGCTCCCCCAAGCCCAAAAGCCGGGGCGCGCGGCCCTTCGCACCGCCCACCGCGTGCCAGCGGCCACCCAGAAAGAAGATCCCGCCCCAGGCGTTGAAGCCGTTGGCCATCAGCGCGGCATCATCACCGAAGAGATCGACCCATGCGAAGCTTGACCGCTTCAGAAGGTCGATCTCGGACATGATGAAACCCGAGAGCGGGACGCCATCCTGGCCTTCGCCGGGCTCCTCGACGTCGTGCGAGAACACCTCGCCGCAAAGCGGGCATTCCATGGCGGCCAGCGGGATTTCAGCCTCGCAGGCCGGACAGGTCTTCGTCGGCGCCTCACCTGTCTCGGTCTTGCCGTCCAGATCAACATCTTGTTCCAGCGTGCCGTGGATCAGGCTCGACGTGCCGAAGTCCAGCACGATGCAGTCGGTCTTGACGACACCGGGGTGTTCCTCGGGGACGACAGTGCGCAGGCCCCGCCCGACCATCTGGATCATCGTGGACTTGTAGGAGCTCGGTCGCAGCAGCACGACGCAGGAGGTGGGCGGATGGTCCCAGCCCTCGGTCAGCACGGCCACGTTGACGATGACGCGGATTTCGCCTGAGGCATAGGCAGCGAGGATGCCGCGACGCGTGCCGGCATCAAGATCGCCATGGATGACGGCCGCCGAAACCCCTGCGCCGTTGAAGGTGGCGGCGACGTTTTCGGCATGGGCGACGGTGGAACAGAAGACCACGGTGGGCCGCTCGCTCGCCTTTTCCTGCCAATGCCGGACGACCTCGTCCGTCACCGGCGCGCGGTTCATGATCTGCGCGACCTCGGTCATGTCGTAGTCGGCGGCGCTCTTGCGCACGGCGCGCAGCTGGTCCTGCACGCCGACATCGATGACGTAGGTGCGGGGCGGAACGAGGTGGCCCGAGGCGATCAGTTCGCCGAGCCGCACCTGGTCGCCGACATTGTCGAAGATCTCGCGCAGCCCCTTGCGGTCGCCCCGGTTGGGTGTCGCCGTGACGCCGAA
This sequence comes from Ruixingdingia sedimenti, assembly GCF_031432425.1. Lineage (NCBI taxonomy): Bacteria > Pseudomonadati > Pseudomonadota > Alphaproteobacteria > Rhodobacterales > Paracoccaceae > Ruixingdingia > Ruixingdingia sedimenti. The sequence goes on from NZ_JAVKPH010000023.1 coordinate 41,535, forward strand.
GATCCGACAGGCAGAATTGGCGCCCCGGACATGATCGATGATCCGGCGATAGCTGTCGGCCACTGCGTGATGCGCCTCGTCGATGACCAGAAGGTCGATCGCGGGCATCGCCGCCAGATTGGCGGGTCGCGAGAGGGTCGGCACCATGGCGAAGGTCGCACGCCCGGCCCAGCTCTTGGCCTCGGCATCGACGACGGAGGTGGTGATGTCAGGTGCGACCCGGGCGAACTTCGCCCGGTTCTGCGCGGTCAACTCGTCGCGATGCGCGAGGATGCAGGCCTTTGCATCGCTGCCCTCGAGGGACTTCGCGACGACCGCCGACAGGGCGATGGTCTTGCCGAAGCCCGTCGAGGCGATGCTGAGGGTGTTGCCGTGATCGCAGAGCGCAGCGAGGCTGCGCTCCACGAAGAGGCTCTGACGGGGGCGAAGGCGCATGGGTCAGGCCCTCACTGCGCCCAGGAGGGCCGACCCGGCACCGGTGACGCGGGCTGCGCCTGGACCGGCTGCTGCGGCGCGGGTTGCGCGGGCGGGTGGTAGCCGGGCTGCGCGGACAACCCCATATGTTGGGCGTAATCCCGATGGTCCGGCGTCACCGCGCTGCGGATTTCGTTCTTGTCATCACCGCTGGCATCGGTGCCGACATCGATCCGGGCGAGGAACTCAATCCCATCCAGATCCCCGAGCCCGTTGATCCGGCGCGCCGCCTGCGCTTGCGGGGACTGGTCCTTGTCCGAAATCCCGCGCGCCGAGTTCAGCATGCCGCGGATCATGCTGCGGCCCATGTTCGCCCAATCCGGTCCCTTCGGGCTGTAAAGCCCGATCAGCGTGAAGATCTTGCGCCGGGCGTACTGGCCCTCGGTCACCGTGAACTCGCCGTTCAGGTATACGGCGCCGGTCGAGCCACGGGTGGCATAGCCACCTGTCCAGCCCTGCGACGGGTCGTCGAAACCGCCGGGGCGGATCGTCAGCCGCACCTTGGCCAGCGTGCCCTTGGGGATGAGGTTGGTGTTGGACTGCGCGTCGTTGAAGTCGTTCCAGGAACCCATGGGGTGTGTCCTTTGCGGATCAGGATTGCGGATTGGGGTGATCGGCCGCGCCCTCAGCGGGCGGCGTGAAGGTCAGGCGCCTTGGCGCGGGCGTGCCGGGCGCGCGGATCTTGTCCATCAGACGGCCGAGATGCGGCTCTTCCACAGGACCAAGGCGACCCGATCGGTCCTTGGCCGGAAAGCCCCAGGGGTTGATGGTGTGGCAGACGAAGGCACGGTAGGGATCGCCGCCCTCCGCCTTGAGCTCGGCCATGGTGATCACCTCGTCGACGATCCCCGGCAGCTCGAGCCCGGTCTTCGAGCCGTCGATCTGCGGCTGGAAAATGCGCCGGTTGAAGTCGTCGAACTTCTCGTCGAGGATCCCCACGAACCAGACGTTCCGGCCCCGGGTGTGCTGGAGGTGGGTCAGCCAGGCGATCATCTCGCGCCCGTGCAACCCGTAGGCCCCGCGCACATCCGGCTTGCCGGTCTTTTCCGACACCGCCTCGGGTTGGCCCTTGCACCATTGGAAGCAGAGCCGCCCCGCCACGGTGATCGAGTCGACGAAGATGGTGTCGTAGCGATCGAGCGCGGCCGGATCGCCGAACTTCTGGCAGACGGCGGCATGATGCGCGGGGCTGTAGGGCTGTTCGTCGCGCAGCGCCGGATTGGGCCCGCCGATGAAGACCGCGAAATCCCGACACTCCGCCCATGTGCGCGGCCGGATGCTGTCACCCGGCCAGCCCTCGATGGCTAGATCGCCCGCCTCGAGGTCGATGAACAACGTGCGGGCCGGGTCGAGCGTCCAGAGGAGGCTGGTCTTGCCGATGCCGGACTTTCCGAAGATGCAGCCCTTGATGCCGCGCGGCTCGGCCAACCGCTGATCGGCGGTGATGATCGGCAGGCTCACGCGCGATCCTCCTGGGGCAGCAGGTCGATCTTCAGCGTGCCGGTCTTGACGGTGCGGGCGGGCTCGAAGCCCTGGCGGATCGCCTCGGGCCAGGCGACATAGGCACGTTCGGGCACCTTGAAGCTGATCTCGACATATTCGGCCGGATCCTCACCTGCGGCGCGGATGCGCTCGACCATCGCCGCGAGCTTGGCCTGGTCCCATTCGACGCGCTTCGGCAGGTCGGCGACCACCGTGAAATCGCCATCGACGAGGCGGACGGTGCCGGTGTCCTTGCCGCAGGCGCGGCGTGCCTCGGCGGCGCGGGCGGCGTAGCGGACCTCGAGTGCCGTGGAAAACCGCGCGGTGACAGCCTTCATCTGTTTGGCGGCAGCAGCAATCTCGCGCTGCAGAGCGGCCAGAAGCTCGACGGGAAGCTGGGCGATCTCGCCCGCGGGCAGGTTGATCAGCTGATCGATGCTGGGGGTGTTCAGTGGGAACGTCATGGGGGTCTCCGTGATGGGGGATAGGGTCAGGCGGCCTCGAGAAGGCGCATGGAAAGGGCGGGACCGGCCTGGCGGGGTCTGGCCCGGGCGATGGCGATGTAGGCGAACTGGTCGGGGCCGATCCGGGCCTGCACGAGGTGGACAAGACCCTGCTCGGCGGCACGCAGGGCGGCCGATGCCACCAGGCGCAGGGCGCGCTGCTGTTCAGCGGGCAGCTTCGAGATGACGGAGGTCGCGTCGACCGCGAGAAAGCCGCGATGGTAGACCAGCGTCTCGCCGGGTGCGGCCTGCGCGATCCAGGCCGAAAGCCCGACCTCGTCGAGCGCAGGTCCAACCGCGCCGAAGATCGACACGACGCCGGTGGCGCGGAGGATGGAATGGCGGGCCATCATGCCGCGCCCCGATCCGCAGTGCTGCGCCGCTGGCGGGCCTGCTCATAGGCCAGCACATCCTCGAGCCGGTAGACCACGCGGCCGCCGATCTTCAGGAAGGCCGGGCCCTCGCCGGTCCAGCGCCAGCGTTCAAGAGTGCGCGCCGAAATGCTCCAGCGTGCGGCAAGTTCGGTCTGGTTCAGGCAGGTTCTGGTCTGCATCGTCCTCTCCCGGTGTGTCGTTGGGAGGAAGATGCACGGCGCGATGCGGGGATGTCGTCGGGATCAGAGTGGGATACGGCGGGGGATCAGCCGGACCGTTTCAATCATGGGGCGAATCGTGTGTCGGTGGGATCGCCATCCCCCTTCATCCCCCGGCGCATCCCTCAGCAGCGCGACGGGAAGAAGGCACTGAGCGTCCGACTCAGAGTCCCGCGAGCCGATAGGCCCCGCGACCGTTCGACTCGATCAGCAGCGGCCAGTCCTTCTTGGACTTGAAGACGTCGGCCATCTTGAGGCTGCGCGACCCGGCCCGTGAGAGCACCGCCTTGCCGCTTTGCCACGGATCGCCCCGCTTTGCCGCCGCATGCAGGATCTGCACGACCTGAGCCTGGATCGGACCGAGCCGGAATTCGTGGCCATTGCAGCGGACGCTGTGGTAGTCGGAAGATGCGTGGAACCCGCCAGCAGGCTTCAGGCCGGAGGCACCGCCAAACCCTGTCGCCGCCTCGAAACGGTCGCGTTCTTCGCGCCTTAGAACAAGATCGGGCTTGCGGATCGTCAGGCTCTCGCGCGCGCCATAGAAGCAGGCATAGTCCGCCTTCGCTGTCCGGAACCGGGTGATGCTGACCTCGCCAAGGCGGAAGAGCTGGAAGACGTCCTGGACGTGCAAGTCCAGGAGCCCGTTGAACGAGGACCGCGCGGTGGGGATCGAGAAGCGCTGGCCATCGTCGGTCTCCTCGAAGTCGCCGAACTCGATAGGCAGATTGAGGATGCGGACTGACATCCGCAGCTGGTCGTTCTCGGCCAGATAGACCAGGTCGACCTCGGGCATCGACCAGCGGGCGAGGACTTCCGGTAGGGTAAAATACGCCTTCTCGATCTCCATCCGGGCCCCCGATTCCAGTGCAATCTGTTTGGCTTTTGTTCTAGTCGCTTGACGATCCCAATTCAATCCTGTCATATCCCATCTTATCCACAATCCGTTGGGGACAACATGATCGAGACCCATACCCTGGCCGACCGCCTGCGAGCCCGCGCCGACCAACTGGGCCTGGCACCGGCCCATGTTGCAGAGATGGCCGGGGTCAACCGCTCCTTCGTCTATGACATCCTGCGCGGACGGTCCTCGCGCCCCAGCATCGACCGGCTGGCCGATGTGGCCCGTGTGCTGAAGGTGGACCGCGAGTGGCTGATCCATGGCATCGGCGAGATCGAGGGCCCCTCCCCGTTCACCGAGAACCCCGATGATACCTTCGTGGCGATCGCGCATGCCACACCCCGCCCTGCGATGGGTGGCGGCGCAGTTGTGACCGAGGATGGCGACACGCCCGGCCGCGCCTACCACTTCCGCCAGTCGTGGATCCGCCACAAGCTGAAGGCCAGCCCGTCACAACTCCGGATCATGCATGTCGAAGGCGACAGCATGGTCCCCACGCTGCAGGACGGTGATGCCGTGCTGGTCGATATGACCCGCCAGCTTCCCAATCCACCCGGCATCTTCGTTCTCGACGACGGCATGGGCCTGGTGGCCAAGCGCCTCGAGCACATCCCCAACAGCGACCCGCCCGCTGTCCGCGTGATCTCTGACAACTCCCTCTACCCGGCCTACGAGCGCACGGCCGACGAGATCCGCATCATCGGCCGCATCCGCTGGTTCGCGCGGGAGATATGAGGATGGGTGGTGCCGTTCCCGCCCGGGGCCACGAACGAAAAAGCGCCCGCGAGATTTCTCTCCGGGCGCACCTCTGCGATGTTTGAAGCTTGCGTCAAGGGGGGCAGGTTTGTCAACGCATTTTTCACCTCTCTTTCAATGCCTTGCATGAGACGTTCGCTCCTCATGCCTGCATCCAATACGCAAAGAGAACCGGACCGTAGCTTCAGACGCATGCAGCCTCTGAACCCTGCCGGATTTTCCGGCGGCACTAAAGTCTGAGTAGGATCGCGCCGCTAGCTGCTAGGCCGCACCGGACACACGTGGGCTTGCCCAAGCGCGGGAATTCGATGGCTGAGTCGCTTGGAACTCTGCAATACTTTGGAGACCAGTAACTTTCCGGATATCCGATGCGCATACTTCACACCGCTGACTGGCACATTGGCCAGACCCTGAATGGCTGGTCTCGCGACCATGAACACCGGGCGTTTCTGGATCGTTTGCATGATGTGATACTGGCGGAAGACGTGGACGCGCTGCTTGTAGCAGGTGATGTCTTCGACGGGATCAATCCTTCCGGCGAAGCGCAACGCCTTCTTTACGGGGCCATCGCACGCATGGTTCGGTCGCAACCGCATCTGCAGATCATCCTGACCGCGGGCAACCATGATCCTGCACAGCGCCTGGAAGCGCCCGAGGCGGTGTTGAATGAACTGGGCGTTCATGTCCTTGGCACCTTGCGGCGTGACGCTGGTGGGGTCGATCTTGACCGGCATTTGATCCCGCTACGGGATCGCCATGGGGCAATACGCGCTCATGTGCTGGCGGTTCCTTTCCTTCGCCAGGCCGATCTGCCGGGCCTGCACCTCGGTGCGGAGCAAGGTGACGAACCCGCCATCACGGTCGCCGTGCGCGCCCTGCACCGTGAGATGAGCGAGGCCGCTGTTGCCCGTGCCGGTGGATTGCCGCTTCTTGCGATGGGCCACCTCACCTGTTCAGGCGGACTCGCCTCGGAAGGGGCAGAGCGCCGCATCCTGATCGGCGGTGAACATGCGGTGCCGCCGGATGTTTTCCCGGCCGAGCTTGGCTATGTCGCACTTGGCCATCTGCACAGGCCGCAATCGCTGGATGGTGGGCGCGTGCGCTATTCAGGTTCAGCTTTTCCGCTGTCCGCCTCGGAAATTGCCTACGATCATGGCGTGACATTGATCGACCTGACAGACGGCATCGCGCATCGGCATGTGCCCATAGACCGCCCCGTCCAGATGTTTCGTCTCCCACCTTCGGGGCACGGAAAGCTGGAAGATGTGCTGGCAGGGCTCGTCAAGCTTGCCTTGGACCCAGACACCCCGCGTGACGAGCAACCCTTCGTATACTTGTCTCTGACGGCTGATCGTCCCGCAACGATGCTCGCTGCCGAAATCGAGACCCTGATGGAGCGGACGCCGGCCCGGCTCGCCGGTCTTTCGATCATTCGCAACGATCAACCAGCAGGAGAACGTCCGCCCGCGACGCTGGCAGAAACGTCACCCGAAGATCTGTTCCTGTCGGCCTTCGCCGAAGTGCATGGAACGCCCCCGGATCCACATCACCTTGCGGCCTTCCGCGATGCCCTGTCGGAGGCCTGATTCATGCGTATCCTGTCGATTTCCGGTCAGAACATCGCAAGCCTGTCGGACCGTTTCGAGATTGATTTCACTGCGGCCCCCCTGAATGGCGCAGGGCTTTTTGCCATCACGGGCGAGACTGGGGCGGGGAAATCCTCGATCCTCGATGCCATGTGCCTTGCACTTTATGGCGATGCGCCGCGCCTTGCCACGGGTGCGTCCAGCGACGAGGTGCCCGATCCTTCGGGCGATGCCATCAAGGCCAAGGATGCACGCGCCATCCTGCGGCGTGGCGCGGTTCAGGGTTGGGCAGAGGTGCGCTTCACCGCGCAGGACGGGAATGACTATATCGCCCGCTGGCAGTCCCGTCGCGCCCGCGACAAGGCGGACGGCAAATTGCAGAACGTCGCACGCTCTCTAGCTCGGGCATCAGATCAACAGGTGCTGGCCGGCCAGACCACGGCCGTGAATGAGCAGATCATCGCCCTGACCGGCCTGACCTATGAGGAGTTCCGGCGCACCGTTCTGCTAGCACAGGGGGATTTCGATGCCTTCCTGCGCGCCGACACCAATGAACGAGCAGGGCTTCTGGAAAAGGTCACCGGCACCAGCCTCTATCGTGCCGTTTCGACGCGCGTTTTTGAACGGACCGAGGCGGCTCGTCAGGCCCATGATGCGCTGGCCTTGCGTCGGGGAGAGCATCGGCTGCTGTCGGATGAAGAACAGGCCGCGCTGGCCGAAGAAAATGCGCCCCTAGGTGTTCAGTCCCGGCATCTGGTGGATCGGATCGACGATGAATCTGTCCGGCTCTGAAGTCCAGACTTTGCAGATGTATTCGTAGGGCGTGAGACCGCTGAGCGTCTTCAGCCTGCGAGCGAAGTTGTAGGCAGCCATGAAGTCCATGAGATGTGTGCGGAGTTGGTCGTGGGTGTCGTAGTGGAAGCGTTTGACGGTAGCCTCCTTGATCGTTCGGTTCATCCGCTCGACCTGGCCATTGGTCCAAGGATGGTTGGGCTTGGTAAGCCTGTGCTCGATCCCGTTGGCTTCGCAAATCATGTCGAAGCGCATCGGCCGGGAGTAGGCAGTGTTTCGGTTCCTGGGCTGCTCGGCAAACTGGATGCCGTTGTCCGTCAGGATCGTGTGGATGCGATAGGGCACGGCTTCCAGTAGATGCTCCAGGAACTCCCAAGCGGTCTTCCTGTCAGCCTTTTCGACGAGTTGGGTGACCGCGAACTTGCTCGTTCGGTCGATGGCCACGAAGAGATAGAGCTTGCCCTTGGCCGTCTGCACTTCGGCGATATCCATGTGAAAGAAACCGATGGGATAGCGCTTGAACCGCTGACGCTTCGGCTTGTCGCCGCCGATCTCAGGCAGGCGCGAGATGCCGTGCCGCTGAAGGCACCGATGCAGCGCTGACCGTGTCAGGTGAGGGATCGAAGGCTGTAGGGCATAGAGACAGTCGTCCAGCGGCAAGAGCGTGTGACGCCGAAAGGCAACGACCATTGCTTCCTCAGCCTCGCTGAGCACGGAGGATCGGGGCTCCTTCGGCCCAGTCTTCAAATCCTCGACCGTCTCGCGCTTACGCCATTTCGCCACGGTCTTCGGATTGATCCCAAACTCCTGGCTCAGTGCCGCGATCGAAGCTTGCGATCGCTGTATTGCTGCTCGGATGGCGTGCGTGGTCGTGGCGCAGCCGTGACGAACTTGTCCCATAGTGCTTCCTTCCATTCCGACGAATGGATCGCACCATCAAACCGTGGGATCAAACACCTAGGCGAAGCGATGGATGCTGCCTTCTACGCGCTTGATGCCGTCACCATCGCCGATCTCGCCGGCACGGGGCCGGGAAACGGCTTCGCGTGCCTGGTCTGTGCCGTCCGGGGGAATCTTCGACCCTGCCACCGGACCTGGACGCGATACCCCTCTTATGAGAGGGCAGCACATCTTGCTTGATCCAAGAGTGCCCGTCGCGCTCCAGTCCTGGGCGGCAGTTCGTCGGGCGGACTACCACAGGCGGCGTGCCTCCTGTTGCGTCATGGGGGCGTAGGTCGCAACACCGGCCGAAGCCTAGGGCGCGGTCCACCGCATATACGGGGACAGGCCAAGAACGCAGAAAGCTCGTTGGCTCTATCCCTTTCGACCCGATCGCATGATCAGCCAGGCGGCGCCGAGCAGGTCGGGAATGCCAACCAGACCGCGCGCGAAGTTGGAGTATTTCGAGCGACCGCTTTTCCTTGGCCGGTGGGAGACGGCAACCGTTTGAACATCCCAGCCTTCGCGGAGCATCATCGCCGGCATGAAGCGATGGATATGGTCGAAGAACGGCAGATCGAGATAGGCATTGCGCCGGAACGCCTTCAGCCCGCAGCCGGAGTCGCGCACACCGTCCTTCAGCAGTGCCGACCGGACGCGATTGGCAAAGCGGGAAGCCAGCCGCTTCGCGAGACTGTCCTGTCGGGCTTCCCGCTGGCCCTGCACAAGACCCAGGCTGCCGGTCAGATCCGCCTCCAGGACCGCCAGCAGTCGCGGAATCTGGTCAGGTGGGTTCTGCCCGTCGCCGTCGAGGGTCACGATCAGGGGCGCACGGGCATGACGCACCCCGGTGCGGATCGCGGTGGATTGTCCCCGCGACTTGGGATGGTGCAGGCGACGCAGCCAGGGATGGCGGGCCTCCAGGGCCAGAAGTATCCGGTCGGTGCCATCCTGCGATCCATCATCGACCACGATCACCTCGAAGGTTGTTCCTACAAGCACCGCTGCGATCTCATCTACCAGTGGGCCGATGGCGGCAGCCTCGTCCCGCACAGGGACAACCACCGAAACAGAAGGTGTATCCACGTTCATTCGTCGCTCCTGAGGGGATTTGGGGCATCCGCGACGCGCCAGAGGCCAAGGTCGCGTCCGCGAAACGATATGGTTTCCTGCGGTGTCCATGAGGGTTCCACCGTTCCTCTCCTGCCGAGGACCAGGCCATCAGGATGATCGGCGATCCAGCGCGCCAGTTCCTCATTGTCCGCCGGAGTCGCCACGGGCTGGGTGAGGCGTGCGGCGAAGTTGAACTCTGCGTGATAGGTCGCCCCGACATAGGCGAGACCGTCCGGCCGCTCGCGGCTGATCGCCGCCGCAGTGGGGTGGGTGCTGTAGACCGTCGCGATGTCGGTCACGCCGATCAGGATGTTCGTCGCCAGAAGCCCACCGAGAGAAAGCAGCATGGCCCCGGGCAGGTGGGGCTTCAGCACCACCAACCAGCAGAGCGCGATGATCAGCAGCGCCCAGGCCAGCAGTGCGCTTCGCGGTGTGAACAACGGTGCCAGATCGCCCAAGGGCAAGGCTCCGATACCCGCTAGCGCCGCGATGGCGGCCAGCGCACCGAGCGCGAGAACGGCCGGCATAAAGTTCAACTGCGCCGCGGCCTGCGACCTGGCCGAGAGGGGTTCGAACAGCGGCGAGTCCCGCAGCAGCCGGGCGGCGATCAGGGCAAGGGCCGGCAGTTCGGGCACCAGGTAGTGGACCTGCTTGCCACTGGTCAGACTGAACAGCAAGAGCGCACTCCCGGTCCAGATCAGGCAGAGGCGCAGGCCGGGATCGGTCCGCCACCGGGCTTTTCCTGCCGCGCGCCAGAGCGTCGGGGTCCATGCCAGAGGGAAGGTCATCAACGGCAGGATCGCAAGAAAGAACCACCAAGGCCGGGCGTGAGCGAAGGATTCGGTCAGCCGGCCTGCGCTTTGATGCCAGAGGATCGCAGCACGATACTCCTCGCCGCCAGTGATGGCGGCGGGAACAAGCCAGAGCGCGACGAGCGCGAGGCCGGCGGCAAGGCCGAAACCGAGCCGAAGCGGCAGGCCCCGCCACGGCAAGCGATCCGCCGACCAGATCGGCAGCAGCAGCGCGGCCGGCAGAAGGTGGAACAGGATGACCGGCCCCTTGGTCAGGACGCCGAGGGCGAGCGCGGCCCCAAACCCTGCCCAAGGTCTAAAGCCGAACCGTCCAGCTTCGGCGTGTCTGGCAGCGGCGTGGAGGCAGATCAGCCCGGCGAGAACCGTCACTGCGAGAGGGGCGTCGAACATCGTCAGACTGCCCGCCACCACGAAGATCGACAACCCGGCCAGCGCCAGCGCCGCGCGACCGCCGACATCCCGGTCCTCCGGCCAGAGCCTGCTGGCGAGGATCGCGGTCAGCCACATCGCTGCCCCGCAAAACAGCGGGCCAACCATACGCGCGGCGAACTCGCTGACCCCCGTGACCAACCAGACCAGGTTGATCGCCCAGAACAGCAGTGGCGGCTTGTCGCTGTAGGGCGCGAAGTTCTTGCTCGGCACCAGCCAGTCGCCCGACAGGTGCATCTCCCAAGCGACGGCGAGATAGCGCGTCTCGTCGATCGGGGTGAGCGGACGCAGCAGGATGCCCAGAGCCGCAGTCAGCAAAAAGCAGATGACCGCAAAGGCGACGGGATTGCGCCGGATCATACCGAGCGTTCCTGCCGGCGCTGGCGACCGATCAGGACCAGATTGCGCGTGTAGATAACCAGCCCGCTTGCCTGTCCGATCGCGAACACCGGGTCCTGGCGCCATAGGGCATAGGCCAGCAGCGTGACCCCGCCCGCGAGACTGAACCACCAGAAGGCCAGAGGAACGACGCTCCGGCCGGACCGCTCGCTGGCGATCCACTGGACGAGGAAGCGCGAGGTGAAAAGAAGCTGCCCTGCAAAGCCTATGGTCAGCCAGATGGCGTCTACGTTGGTCATATGTTGGTCCGATCTCGCGCCATCCGACCGGATCGAGGGGGGACGGTGGCTTCTGCCGGGGCAGATGGGTCCCGAAGATTACGGTTCTCTTACGATGCGACGGGAAATGAGCTTCAGATCAACGAAACCTGAAGGTCTGTTCCAATACGCTGCATGGGCACGTCAGCGCCCCACCTACGGGGCAAGGAGGATTTCACGTTCATAGCGGCACCGATACCAGTCCACGAAGGCCCTGACCCCTACATCCAGGTCCGTCTTAGGGATGCTCCCCACCAGGCGGGTCAACAGGCCGGAATCGGCCCAGGTTGCTGGAACATCGCCCGGCTGCATGGGAAGCAGGTTCCTTTTGGCCGTCCGGCAGGTCGCGCGCTCTATGGTGGCGATGAAGTCGTTCAGCCCGACCGGCGAGGACATTCCGATATTCACCACCCGCCACGGCGCAACCGGCGAGAGGCTGTCGCCTCCGGGAACGACACCATCCTCAGGGCGCACCGGAACGGTATCCATCAGCCGGAACAGAGCTTCGACCAGATCGTCTATATACGTGAAATCGCGCCGCAACTCCCCGCCGTTGTAGAGGTCGATCGGCTCGCCCCGCAGGATGGCACGGGTAAACTTGAACAGCGCCATGTCGGGGCGTCCCCAAGGGCCATAGACCGTGAAAAAGCGGAACATGGTCACGGGCAGCCGATAGAGATGTGCATAGGAATGGGCCATCGCCTCGGTCGCCCGCTTCGTCGCGGCATAGAAGGACATCGGATGGTCCGTCGGGTGGGCCTCGGCATAGGGCATTACGGTGTTGGCCCCATAGACCGACGAGGTGGATGCCAGAAGCATATGCGCAGGCGGAAAGCTGCGCCCTGCCTCCAGAAGCTCGAAAGTGCCGGCGATATTGCTTTCTAGGTAGGCGCGGGGGTTTTCGGTGGAAAGCCGCACACCGGCCTGCGCGGCAAGATGGACGACGATCTCGGGCCTGTGGTCATCGAAAAGTCGATGCAGAAGCCCGGGGGTCGTGATGTCGCCGTTGATGACCGAAAAGCTCGGCTCGGCCTCCAGTATGGCCTGTCGAGACCGCTTCAGGCCGACATCGTAGTAATCCGACAGATTGTCCACGCCGACGACCCGGCCCCCCCGCGCCAGCAGGCGGCGGGTGACATGAAATCCGATGAAGCCGGAACAGCCGGTGACAACAGCCCTGCGCATCAGCCGGCCCCGAACAGGTCGCGGGTAAACACCTTGCCGCGCACGTCGTCCAGCGTGGGGCTGTGCCGGTTGGCCAGGATCAGGTCGCAATCCGCCTTGAAACTGGCAAGGTCGGGCTGAACCTGCGAGCCGAAGAAGCGGGCCTCGCGCAGTTCGGGCTCATAGACGATGAGCTCGATACCCTTGGCCTTAATGCGCTTCATGATCCCCTGCACGGCGCTGTGACGGAAATTGTCCGAATCGGCCTTGGCCACCAGCCGGTAGATACCCACCTTGCCAGGATTGGCGGCGATGATGCGTTGGGCCAGGAAATCCTTGCGGGTGCGGTTGGTCTCGACGATGGCGGCGATCAGGTTCTGCGGCACCTGCCCATAGTTCGCCAGCAACTGCTTGCTGTCCTTGGGCAGGCAATAGCCGCCATAGCCGAAGCTGGGGTTATTGTAGTGCGTGCCGATGCGGGGATCGAGACAGACGCCCTCGATGATCTGGCGGCTGTCGAGCCCGCGCGCCAGCGCATAGCTGTCCAACTCGTTGAAGAAGGCCACGCGCATGGCGAGGTAGGTGTTCGAGAAGAGCTTGATCGCCTCCGCCTCGGTGGGATCGGTCAGTAGCACTTCGACATCGTTGCGCAGCGCGCCTTCCAGCAGCAGCCCGGCGATGCGGCGGCCCCGGTCCGAACGCTCACCGACGACGATGCGCGAGGGATGGGCGCTATCGCGCAACGCCATTCCCTCCCGCAGGAACTCGGGGGCGAAGACGATCTGGTGGCCGCCCGGCGCGGCTGCCTGCGCGGCGGTGAAGCCGACCGGGACCGTCGAGCGGACGACGATCACAGCCGCTGGATTCACCGCCGCCACCTGCGCGATCACCGCGCGGACGCTGGCGGTGTCGAAGGAATGAGTCAGAGGATCGTAATCGGTGGGCGTCGCAACGATGACGACATCTGCACCCCGATAGGCCGCATCGCCATCCAGCGTTGCCAGTAACTGAAGGTCGGAATGCGCCAGCCGGTCCGACAGATCGTTGTCCTTGAACGGACTTTTTCGCGCATTGACCTGCGCTACCCGCTCGGGCGAAAGATCGACGCCCGTCACTTCGTGGTTTTGCGCCAGAAGGACCGCATTCGCGAGGCCTACATAGCCGAGTCCTGCCACCGCGATCCTCATGGCTTCTCACCGCCATCAATATCGACTGCGGCATGGCGGCGTAGCGAAATCGGGGGGCCGCTTGCAAAGACGATAGCCAGCCAGAGGGTATGTGCGTTACTCATGTTCCAATCCTGCGCCTTCCGACCAGAGCGAAATGGTCAGAGGCTTCTGCCGCGGCAGATCCGCCTTGGACATTACGGTTCGCTTACGGGAGCGCGGTCGATGTCCCAAAGTTGACGGAGTGCCATGCGCCTGCTTGCCGTAGAAGATGAACCGGACCTGGCCGAGGCGATCGGCGCCTATCTGCGAACTGCTGGCCATGCCGTCGATCTGGCCCTCCGGCTGGAAGATGCCGAGGCGGCCGCGGCGGGAACGGATTACGACCTGATCCTTCTCGACCTGCATCTGCCCGACGGCGACGGGCTGAAGCTGCTGCGACGGTTGCGCGCCGAGGGACGCCGGACCCCGGTGCTGATCGTCACCGCCCGCGACCGGATCACCGAGCGGATCGCGGGCCTGGAAGCCGGGGCCGACGACTATCTCGTCAAGCCCTACGACCTAGACGAGATGCACGCCCGCATCCTGGCGATACATCGCCGCGCCACCGGCATCGTCGAGGCAGAGCGCCGCTTCGGCCGCCTGTGCATCCTGCCGGATCGCCGGCAGGTTCTGCTGGACGACGCGCCCGTTCACCTCACCTTGCGTGAGTGGGCGCTGATCGAACGCCTCAGCCGCCGCCCCGACATCACCGTCACCCGTGCGCAGATGGAGGACACGCTTTACGGTTTCGGCGATGAAGTCGAGAGCAACGCGATCGAGGCGCATATCAGCCGGCTGCGGGCCAAGCTGGGCCGCGACGCCATCGTGACGCAGCGCGGGTTCGGCTACCGGATGGGACAGGTCTGATGCGGCGGCTCAACCTTTCTCAGCGGGTCACACTGTTCACCACGCTTGGCCTCGCTGTGATCTGGCTGGCAGCGATCTTGCTCATGTCCTCGGTGCTGTGGTCCGAGGAAGAGGAGATGTTCGATCAGCAGCTTGCCGAGACCGCCCATGTGCTGCTGCCGCTCCTGTCGCATGTTGAAATGGCCGATGCAGCAGGGCTGAGAGCGCCGCAACCCTCCTTCGACATCGACGAGGCGCTGATCTACCGGCTGATCGGCCGGGATGGCCAGGTCGTGCAGCAGGTCGATATGGGGGGGCGTATGTCGCTGCCGGACCTGCCGGACCTCTCCGATGCCGGTTTTTCCACAAGTTCCGACTATCGGATCTACGCCACGCAATTCAATGCGGCCGGACATGCCTTGCAACTCGCCGCTCCGATGGCGGAGCGGCGCGAGGCGTTCCGGGAAGGTATGCTCGGCTTTCTGCTGCCGATGCTGGCGCTTCTGCCGCTGACATGGCTGCTGGTCGGCTGGATCGCGCGCCGCGCGCTGGCGCCCATGCGCGAGCTGCGCGCGGAAATCTCGACCCGGGATGGCAGCCGGCTGGACGCCATCGACGCCAGCGACTGGCCCGAGGACCTTGTGCGGATAGCGGGCACGCTGAACGGCTTCATGGCCCGGCTGACCCAGGCGCTGGAGGCGGAGCGGGCCTTTGCCACAAATGCGGCGCATGAGTTGCGCACGCCGGTCGCCATCGCTCTGGCGCAGGTCCAGCAGCTTCGCACGGAAATCACCTCGCCGGACCAAATCGGGCGGATCGAAGCCCTAGAACGTGCGCTGCAACGGATGCGGCGGCTCGTCGCCCGGCTCCTGCAACTGGCGCGCGCGGATGCGGGGGTCGGTTTCTCCACCAAGGAACAGGATATTGCTGCGCTGACACAGTTGGTCCTGGCAGATGTGGTGCCGCGGTTCGCCGCCGACCGCATAAAGCTCGCCCTGCCTGATGCGCCGGTTCTCGCGAGGATCGACCCGGATGCCTATGCCATCGTTCTTGGCAACCTGGTCGAGAACGCCCTTCAGCATGGATCGGTGACCGAAGGCATCACCGTGTCGTCCGGGCCAGGCCCTGTGCTGGAAGTGGGCAATGGCGGCCCGGTGATTCGCAACCTCGACGGCCTGCCGCGCCGGTTCAGCCGGCGGGACGGCGATGGCTTCGGCCTTGGCCTCCACATCTGCGAGCAGATCGTGCAGCAGGCCGGGGGCCGACTTGAACTGCTTTCCCCTCTGCCGGGGCGGAACGAGGGCTTCATGGTCCGGATTCATCTGCAAGGCACCGCCCCTGACGGTAGCGCCTGACGGCCGGTCTCGCGCCCGTCTGGGTAGTTCCCTGATCCGGTAGCCTTTCCCGTTTTGGGGAAGCAGATACCCCAAGACCCTGCGCCAGTCGTTCCCCCTCTGGGCACCGTCCCGGTCAGCTTACCGTAAGTTTGCCGGTCTACTCCGACTCGCTAATGCCGGACTGCACCCGGCTGCGGAAGGATGACGGATGTTCGAGCAAATCCTGCGGGTTGTCGGGGACGGAGGCTATGCGGGCATTGCCACGGCCATGTTCGCCGAGAACGTCTTTCCGCCCATCCCTTCGGAAATCATCATGCCGCTGGCCGGGTTTCACGCCGCGCGGGGAAGCCTCTCGCTGGGACTGGTGATCCTCGCCGGAAGCGCCGGAGCAACGCTGGGGGCGTTGTTCTGGTATTTCGTCGGCCGGGTGATCGGTGCCGACAGGATTATCGGCCTTGCCGCCCGCCATGGCCGATGGATGACGGTCACACCCGAGGACATGCAGCGTGCGATCGCCGGGTTCGCGCGGTACGGCAATAAGGCCGTGTTCTGGGGGCGGCTGGTTCCGGGGCTGCGCAGCCTGATTTCCGTCCCTGCCGGTATCGCACGGATGCGCCTGGCGCCGTTCCTGCTGTGGACATGCCTCGGCAGCGTGATCTGGACCACCTTCCTCGCCTTGGGCGGGTTCTGGTTAGAGACGCAATACGCGAGGATGGCCGACTGGATCGACCCGATCTCGATGATCGTCCTCGCCGGATTTGGGCTGTTCTACTTCTATCGCGTGCTGACCTGGAAGGCGGGCTGACCATGGTGCAGCCCGACCACGCGGGTGCGTCGGAAACGGCGCAGGATCGCTGGCGGCGGGCTGCTCTGGCCGGCATCGCCATACTGACCCTCTGGCGCGTGGCGATTCTCTGGTTCAACCGGACGGAGCTTTGGGTCGATGAGGCGCAATACTGGCTCTGGGGCCAGTCCTTCTCCTTCGGCGCCTACTCGAAACCGCCCCTGATCGGTTGGCTGATCGGGCTTGTCACCCGCATCGCAGGCGACAGTGCCTTCGGCGTGCGGCTTGCCGCCCCCCTGATTCATGGGATCACGGCATATGTCGTCCTGATCCTGGCCTCGCGGCTGGCCAACGGGCGGGCGGCGGCACTGGCGGCGCTGACCTATGCGACCATGCCGGCGGCGACGCTCGGCTCGCTACTGATCTCGACCGACACGCCGATGCTGCTGGCGATCGCGGTCGCTCTCCTTCTTCAGCACCGGCTGGCGGAACGATCCGCTGCGGGGCAGGCCACCCTGCTTGGGCTGGCGGTTGGTCTCGGCTTTCTGTCGAAACACGCGATGATCTTCGCCGTCGCGGGGATGGTGGCCGCGGCGGTGGCCTCCCCTTCATGGCGTCTGGCCCGGCGCGATTTTCTTCTCGCCCTGCTGGTTGCGCTGGCCGTGGCGGCTCCGAACCTGTGGTGGATCGCCACGCATGGCTTCGTGACCCTGCGCCATCTGGCCGAAGCGGGTGGGGCGGAGGGATGGGGTCTGCATCCGGCACGCGCGCTGCGCTTTCTGGCCGAGCAATTCGCGGTGATGGGGCCGCTGGCATTCGCCGCGTTCCTGCTGTCCTTCCGTGGCGCAGACCCTCAGATGCGCGGGCTGCGCGCGATGGCGGCGGTGGTTTTGGCAATTGTGACCTGTCAGGCGCTGGCGGGGCGAGCACTCGCGAACTGGGCAGTCGGATTCACCGTCGCGAGCAGCATTATCGCGGCGGTCTGGCTCATACGCCATCCCCGCCTGGCGATGGTTTCCCTCACGCTCGGCCTCGTCGTTGCCATTGCCCTGCCGCTCCTGACCGTGTTCGGCGCGGGCTGGCGGACCGGAGAGGGCAAGCTGATCCTCGCCCGCCACCTCGGCCGTGGCGAGGTCAGCGCCCGCGCGATGGACTATGCACGGCGACAGGGCGTGCAGGTCATCGCCGCCCACGACCGCGGCTTGCTGGCCGATCTGAGCTGGCAAGCGCGAGCGACCGATCTGCGCATCGTGGCCGCCCCGCACAAGGGCACCGCCCGACACCATTGGGATCTGGTCCAGCCTTTCGCTTCAGATGCTTCCGTCCCGGCGGCCCTGCTGCTGTTGCAGGCTGAGCCGCCGGGCTGCGCCCTTGGCCCGGATGAGAGCTGGATCGCCGGCCCCGGCTTTGCCGAGGGGCAGCGGATCACGCTCACCCTCGCTTCACACGCCTGTCTGATGGATATTTCTAGTGAATGATCCCATATTCTCCCGCCTGCATATCTTTACGCTGACCGCTACGCTGGTCATGATTTGCGTCTTCGTCAGCTTCCCGGGCCTGGACCTCGCGATCGCGGGCTTGGTCTACGAGGGGGCAGGACGGTTTATGCTGACCGCGAGCTGGCTTGCCAACACCGTGAACGACACGCTGCGCATCGGGCTGAGTGCGGGATACCTTGCAATCCTTCTCGCGATCCTGCTGTGGAAACTCCTCCGGATCACACCGGAATCGGGATTTGCCAACTGGGGCTTTGCTATCACGAGCTTCCTGATCGGACCGGGGCTGATCGTGAACGGCATCCTGAAATCATGGGTCGGCCGCGCAAGACCCGCCCACCTGGTCGAGTTCGGGGGAAGCAAGGCTTTTACTCCCATGCTGGAGATCAGTGATCAATGCGGCAAAAACTGCTCGTTCTCGTCCGGCGAGGTGGCGCAGACCTCGACCTTCGTGTTCACTGCGCTGGTGCTGGCCTGGCCGCATCTGTCGCGGAACGGGAGATGGGTATGGTCCATCACCGGAGCGAGCTTGATCTGCCTGAGCATCTTTCTCCGCATCGGCCTGGGGCGGCATTTCCTGTCGGACGCCCTCACCTCCGTGGCGATTTCCGCTATGGTCGCTCTGGCCATGTATCGTCTGTTCAACGTCGGCATGGCCCGCGAAAGGCTGACTTGGGTGGCATTGTTGCGCGATCTGAGTGCAATGGGTGGTGCCTTTACGATGCTGCTTCTGCGAGGCGGACGCACAACCCTATCCCTGCGCTCCTGTAACCCTCCTGATACCACAGGATCGCGCGATTGATGTACGCGGCTCGCAGTGCCATCCTAGGTGTTCAGTCCCGGCATCTGGTGGATCGGATCGACGATGAATCTGTCCGGCTCTGAAGTCCAGACTTTGCAGATGTATTCGTAGGGCGTGAGACCGCTGAGCGTCTTCAGCCTGCGAGCGAAGTTGTAGGCAGCCATGAAGTCCATGAGATGTGTGCGGAGTTGGTCGTGGGTGTCGTAGTGGAAGCGTTTGACGGTAGCCTCCTTGATCGTTCGGTTCATCCGCTCGACCTGGCCATTGGTCCAAGGATGGTTGGGCTTGGTAAGCCTGTGCTCGATCCCGTTGGCTTCGCAAATCATGTCGAAGCGCATCGGCCGGGAGTAGGCAGTGTTTCGGTTCCTGGGCTGCTCGGCAAACTGGATGCCGTTGTCCGTCAGGATCGTGTGGATGCGATAGGGCACGGCTTCCAGTAGATGCTCCAGGAACTCCCAAGCGGTCTTCCTGTCAGCCTTTTCGACGAGTTGGGTGACCGCGAACTTGCTCGTTCGGTCGATGGCCACGAAGAGATAGAGCTTGCCCTTGGCCGTCTGCACTTCGGCGATATCCATGTGAAAGAAACCGATGGGATAGCGCTTGAACCGCTGACGCTTCGGCTTGTCGCCGCCGATCTCAGGCAGGCGCGAGATGCCGTGCCGCTGAAGGCACCGATGCAGCGCTGACCGTGTCAGGTGAGGGATCGAAGGCTGTAGGGCATAGAGACAGTCGTCCAGCGGCAAGAGCGTGTGACGCCGAAAGGCAACGACCATTGCTTCCTCAGCCTCGCTGAGCACGGAGGATCGGGGCTCCTTCGGCCCAGTCTTCAAATCCTCGACCGTCTCGCGCTTACGCCATTTCGCCACGGTCTTCGGATTGATCCCAAACTCCTGGCTCAGTGCCGCGATCGAAGCTTGCGATCGCTGTATTGCTGCTCGGATGGCGTGCGTGGTCGTGGCGCAGCCGTGACGAACTTGTCCCATAGTGCTTCCTTCCATTCCGACGAATGGATCGCACCATCAAACCGTGGGATCAAACAGCCGTCACGGAACATCAGGCGGCAGAGGCGGAGTTCTCAGCCGCGGGGGCCGCTGCCGCTGCGGTTCAAGCAGAGTTGGCAAAGAAAAAATCAGACCTTGGTCTGGGGACAGAGGATCTTGAGGTGCTGTTTGCACTGGGGCGGGATGAAGTGCAGGCGCTGCGAGAGAGGTGGTTCGGTTTGTCTGAACAGGCCCCGGGCGTTTCTAAGTGGTTTTCCGCCTTGGTTACGCCGCCACCGCTTCGGGTGTCGGCTGGTTGAAGTAGGCCTGATCGGGGGTCTTCCCGTCAAGCGATGAATGCGGGCGGCGGCTGTTGTAGAAGCTCAGATATCGACCGATCCCGGCGCGGGCTTCGGATACGCTGGCATAGGCCCGCAGGTAGACCTCCTCATACTTGATGGTCCGCCAGAGGCGCTCGACGAAGACATTGTCGCGCCATGCGCCCTTGCCATCCATGCTGATTTTGATCTCACGGGCAGCCAGCACCTTGATGAACTCGGTCGAGGTGAACTGACTGCCCTGATCCGTGTTGAAGATCTCGGGCGTGCCGTGACGTGCCAGCGCCTCCTCCACAGCTTCGATGCAGAAGTCAGCCTCAAGCGTGATCGACACTCGCCATGCCAGGACGCGCCGGGTGAACCAATCGAGCACGGCCGCCAGATAGATGAACCCACGCGCCATGGGGATGTAGGTGATGTCCATCGCCCAGACCTGGTTGGGCCGGGTGATGGGCAGCTTGCGCAGCAGATAGGGGTAGATCTTGTGCCCGGGCGCCGGTTTCGAGGTGTTCGGTCGGCGATACAGGGCCTCGATGCCCATGCGCCTCATCAGCGTGGCAACGTGCAACCGCCCGACCTTGAGAGACTGTGCCGAATTTTGTGCCTGACGCGTTGTGTTAGGCCATTGGGAAGCGGTCTTCGAACATGATGGCGAGCTG